>NZ_DATBMI010000085.1:0-17335 GCF_036554925.1 Pedococcus sp. | reverse complement strand
CATGACGAACACCAGCGCGAGCGTGGCGATCGTCCCGGCGACGAAGGAGCCGATCGCGGCCGTGGCCAGCGCCTGCGCCGCGCGCCCCGCCTTGGCCATCTTGTTGCCCTCGATGGCGGTCACCACCGACGACGACTCGCCCGGGGTGTTGAGGAGGATGGAGGTGGTCGACCCGCCGTACATGCCGCCGTAGAAGATCGCGGCGAACAGGATCAGCGCCTGGGTGGGCTCCATGCCGTAGGTGATCGGCAGGAGGAGCGCGACCGTCATGGCTGGGCCGATGCCGGGGAGGACACCGACCGCCGTGCCGACGGTGACGCCGAGCAGGGCGATGAGCAGGTTCAGCGGCGTCAGGACGTCCGCGAAGCCGGACAGGAGTGCGGAGAGGTTGTCCATCAGAGAATTCCCTGGAGGATGCCGGCCGGGAGGTTGACCCCGAGCCCGATGGCGAACGCGTAGAAGGTGATGAGGGCCAGCGCCACGCCGATCACCAGACCGCGGATGTGGTGGCGGTTCCCGAGCGCGAAGGCTGCGCCCCAGAACAGGATCGACCCGCTGATGACCCAGCCGAGCGGCTCGATCAGCAGGGCGTTGAGGACGAACGCCCCGATGAGCAGGGCGACCGTCCGGACGTCGATGCGGGTGCTGAGGTCGATGTCCTCACCGGCCTCGGCCTCCCCCACGCCGCCACGGGAGACGTCGATGGCGTAGAAGACCGACACGATGATGAGCAGGACCCCGAGGACGATGGGGACGGGCTTCGGCCCGATCGGGTCGTTGCTGCTCGCCACGGCGCCGAGACGGCTCGCGTCCACCAGGACCAGGACGCCGAGCAGGGCGAGGCCCGCGCACACGGCGTACTGCGCGCGGTCCCCGCCCCGGCTCGCGAGCGTCGTCTCGCTCACGCCAGCCCCAGCTGCGTGAGGATGTCGGCGACCTCGGCGTCCTGCTCCTTGAGGAAGGTGGCGAACTCGTCACCGGTGGCGAAGGCGTCGGTCCAGCCGCGCTTGGCCATCTCGTCCTTCCAGCCCTTCGAGTCGTGCATCTGGCTGAGCGCGTTGATCCACGTCTGCTTGTCCTCCTCGGAGATGCCGGGAGGGGCCACGATGCCGCGCCAGTTGGTGAAGACGAGGTCGATGCCGCTCGACTTCAGCGTCGGCACGTCCCCCAGTGCCTCGATCGGCTGCTCGCTGGTGACGGCCAGGACGCGGACGTCGCCGGCCTCGACCTGGTCGAGGAACTCACCGAAACCGCTGGCGCCGAAGGCGATCTTGTTGCCGAGCAGCGCCGGCAGGAGCTCACCGCCACCGTCGTAGGAGACGTAGGAGACCTGCTTGGGGTCGATGCCGACGGCCTTGGCCAGCTGCATCGGCAGGAGGTGGTCGGGGCCACCCGGCGAGGAGCCACCACCGACGGCGAGCTTCTTCGGGTCCTTCTTCCAGGCCTCGACCAGCTGGTTGATGTCCTTGTAGGGCGAGTCCTTCGGCACGACGATCGCGCCGGCCTCCTCGATGAGCTTGGCGATCGGCGTGGTGTCGTTCAGCGTCGCCTTCGACTTCTGGGTGTAGGCGGCGCCGACGACGCCGAGGCCCATCTGCATGGCCAGCTTGCCGTTGCCCTCCTCGTTCACGGTGCGCTGCAGGCCGACCGTGCCGCCGGCACCCGGGAGGTTGTACACCTGCACCGTGTTGGTGATCTTCTCGGTCTCCATGACCTTGGCGGCCACCCGCGCGGTGGTGTCGTAGCCACCGCCGGGCGCGTTCGGGACCATGAGCTGCAGGCCGCTGGCCGGCTGGCCGCCGCCGGCCGCGGAGGTCGAGCCCGAGCCGCCCTTGTCGGCGGTGGCGCCGCAGGCGCTCAGGGCGAGGGTGGCCGTCACGGCCAGGACGCCGAGGACGGCGGGGGTTCGAGCTCGCATCGTTGGGACCTCTTTCGCTTTGGGGAGCCGAGCGAGATGATCGTGCTCCCGCCGTGGGTGGTTCGTCCCGCTTCTGTCAGCAGTGAAGGTTGAGTTCATAGTGGTCATGCGTGCGCTGCGGCGATCGACGCTGGCCGGGCAGCTGCTGGCCTTCCAGCTCGCGCTCGTGATGGTCGTCCTCGTCTTCGTCGGCGCGGTGTCGCTGGCGCAGTCCGAGGCGACCTTCACCCGGGTCGAGGGGCGCCGCGTGGCCGCCCTGGCCGAACAGCTCGCCGCGAGCCCCCTCGTCCGGAGCAACCTGGCCGAGCCGGAGCAGCGCACCGGCCTCGCCACCCTGGCCCAGCAGGTGGTCGTCCAGTCGCGGGTCGACACCGTGACCC
The DNA here is from genome assembly GCF_036554925.1 of Pedococcus sp. Classification (NCBI taxonomy): domain Bacteria; kingdom Bacillati; phylum Actinomycetota; class Actinomycetes; order Micrococcales; family Intrasporangiaceae; genus Pedococcus; species Pedococcus sp. The sequence goes on along the minus strand of NZ_DATBMI010000085.1, from coordinate 15,037 downwards.
TGGCAGAGGCCGACGAGGAGGTGCGGGTCTCGTCCGACCCCTCGCTCGAGGGTGCCCGCATCCCCCTGGGCGCTCCCGGGGTCGGGGCCGGTGCGAGCTGGTCGGGGACCCTCGAGACCGACGGCCGGCGCCAGCTCGTCGCCCAGGTGCCGGTGCTGAGCGTCGAGACCGACCGGGTCGGCGAGCACCTCGGCACGGTGATGATCGCCGTGGACTTCCCCTCCGCGTGGGAGCGGCTGGGCGGCGCCTCGTCGTACCTGCTGACCTACCTCGGGATCGCCTCGGTGCTCGGCCTCGGCGGGTCCTGGCTGCTGGCCCGGAGGATCAAGCGCCAGACCCTGGGGCTCGAGCCCCGCGAGATCGCCGGCCTGGCCGAGCACCGCGAGGCCATGCTCTACGGCATCGCCGAGGGTGTCATCGCCCTCGACCCGCAACACCGCATCACCCTCGTCAACGACGTGGCTGCCCGCCTCCTCGACCTGCCCGAGCACTCGGTCGGGATGAGCCTGTCGGACCTGCGGATCGAGGGGCGGCTCTACGACGTCCTCGCCGGGGGCCCCGACGACGGTGAGACCGCGGGCGACGGTACCGCCGAGGGTCACGGTGCGGATGCCGCAGCCGAGGAGCGCACGGGTGACGGTGCCGCGCGGATGCCTCGCGACGAGGTCGTGATCCGGCGCGGACGGGTCCTGGTGATGAACCGGATGACCGTCACCAAGGACGGCCGGCGGCTCGGCACCGTCACCACCCTGCGCGACCGCACCGAGCTGGCCAACCTCGAGCGCGAGATCGGGTCGTTCCGCAGCTCGACCCAGCTGCTGCGGGCGCAGGCCCACGAGTTCGCCAACCAGCTGCACACGATCTCGGGGCTGATCCAGATCGGCGACTTCGACGAGGTCGTGCGCTACGTCGACGCCGTGAGCCGACACCGCGAGTCCCTCGACCTCAGCGTGAACCGGCGGGTCCGCGACAGCGCCGTGGCCGCCCTGCTGATGGCCAAGGCCTCCCTGGCGTCCGAGCGCCGCGTCGAGCTGCGGGTCAGCGAGGACACCTCCCTCGAGCAGCTCGAGCCCGCGGACTCGGCGGATGTCGCCACCGTGGTGGGCAACCTCGTCGACAACGCCCTGGACGCCGCGACCGGATCCTCCGACGCCTGGGTGGAGATCGCCCTGCGACAGGACGCCGCCACCGTCGAGGTCGTCGTCCGCGACTCCGGCCCCGGCGTCGCCCCCGAGGTCGCGCACGAGGTCTTCACCCACGGCTTCACGACCAAGGCCGCGCAGTCCGGCGAGCGCGGCATCGGCCTCGCGCTGACCCGTCTGGTGTGCCAGCGGCGTGGGGGCGAGGTCACCCTGGCCAACACCGAGGATGGCGCCATGTTCACCGCCCACCTGACCGTCACCCCGGTGGCGCCCATCGCCCAGGGGGTCTCGTGATCAGCGTGCTCGTCGTCGACGACGACTTCCGCGTGGCCCGCATCCACACCGGGTTCGTCGAGCGCACCGAGGGGTTCACCGTGGTCGGCTCCCGTCACACCGGCGCCGAGGCGCTCACCGCGGTGGCCGAGCTGCACCCCGACCTGGTCCTCCTCGACCTGTACCTGCCCGACCTGTTCGGCCTCGACGTGCTCGCCCGCCTGCGCAGCAGCGGCGCCGACTGCGACGTCATGGTCATCAGCGCGGCCAAGGAGATCGAGGCCGTGCGCGGTGCCTCCCGGCAGGGCATCGTGGACTACCTCCTCAAGCCGTTCGGCTACGACGAGCTCCGGGACAGGCTGGAGCGGTATGCCGCGCACCGGCACCTCCTGCACGAGGGCGAGGTGCACGGCCAGGACGACATCGACCGGGTCCTCGCCCGTCGCAGCCCCACCACCCCGAACGCCCTGCCCAAGGGGATGAGCCCCGAGACCGCCACCTTGGTGGAGCGCACGCTGCGCGACGGCGGGGAGTCGCTCTCGGCGACCGAGTGCGCCGAGGCGGTCGGCATCTCGCGTGTGAGCGCTCGGCGGTACCTCGAGCACTTCTGCAGCACGGGCCAGGCCGAGGTGCGGCTGCGCTACGGCACCACCGGTCGGCCGGAGCGCCGCTACCGGTGGCTCACCTGACCGCCGCCCCTCCCGCCGCCCCTCCCGCCGTCGACACGCTGGGAAAGGGCCCCTGCCGGTCGATCGAAGGACTGTTTCCCAGCGTGTCGACGGCATGCCTGGGGCGCGTGCCAGACTCGGCCCGTGGCGAACGCACCGGCCGCGGCCCAGGCGCTGGAGGTCCTCAGCCTGCTCGCACGGCACACCGAGCCCCTCCCCGCCGGGTCCATCGCGCGCGAGGTCGGGCTCCCGCGCTCGAGCACGTACCACCTGCTCGCCGTGCTGCGCGAGCACGGCTTCGTCACCCACCTCCCGGAGGAGCGCCGCTACGGCCTCGGGGTCGCGGCCTACGAGCTCGGCTCGGCCTACCAGCGGCAGGCCCCGCTCCAGCGGATCGCCCGGCCGCTGCTCCAGCGCCTCGTCGACGACACCACCCACAACGCGCACCTCGCCGTGCTGCACGGCCGTGACGTGCTCTACGTCATCGAGGAGCGCGCACCCGGTCGGCCGCTGCTCGTCACGGATGTCGGGGTGCGCCTCCCCGCCACGCTGACCGCGAGCGGGCTGGCCATGCTGGCCGCGCTGCCACCGGCCCAGGTGCGGGCGTTGTTCCCGCACAAGGACTTCCTCGTCCAGCGGGAGGGCCATGGACCGACGTCGGTCAGCCAGCTGCGACGCGAGCTCACGGCCGTCCGGCAGCGCGGGTATGCCGTGGAGGACGGCTCCGTCAGCGAGGGCCTGTCGTCGGTGGCCCGGGCGGTGCTCGACCACACCGGGCACCCGGTCGCGGGCGTGGCGGTCACGTACCCCACCGACGGGGTCGACGAGGCCGAGCTCGCACGCATCGTCGCGGCCGTCTCGCGCGTGGCGGGCGCCCTGTCACGCAGACTGGGCGCCCGCCAGTGACGGCACGGGTCTCCCGGGAAGGGTTCAGACGCCGATCCGGTGCCAGGGCCCCCAGATCGCAAACGTCATGCCAGCACTCGCCTGGATGTTGACGAAGAGGGTCTCCCCGTCCGGGCTGAACGTCGACCCGGCGAACTCGTCGCCGTAGCGGGGTGCCCCGGCGCTGCTGGTGAGCCGGTTGAGGGCGATGTCCCACAGCTGGCCGCGGCGGGACAGGCCGCGCACGTAGTTGTCGCCGCTGCTGTCCTCGCAGAGCACCAGCGTCCCCCGCTCGCTCACCGTGATGTTGTCGGGGAAGTCGAGCACCTCCTGCCCCGGCGACTGGTAGACGACGCGCAGCTTCCGCGAGCGCGGGTGGTAGGCCCACACCTGGCCGAAGCCGTTGCCGTACCCCGTGATGCTGTTGGATCCGGTCATCGCCGCGCCGCCGCCCTGCGTGGAGGTGAAGTAGACGACGCCGTCGTCGAAGATCTGGCCCTCCAGCCGCGAGAAGTGGGCGGCACCCTGCGCCCGGCCCTGGTCGCCGACGTGGACGAGCGCCTGGTCGTTGGTCGTGGAGGCGGGCTGGCCCGCGGTGTAGGGGAACGTCGGGTCCGGGTCGTCGATGTCGACCCACGTGACGTCGTAGGTCGCGCCGCGCTCCTGCTGGGCCTCGAGGTGGGCGTTCGGCACCCCGCGGACGGCGAGCATCTGGAGCCGGCCCTCGTTGTCGATGTGGCCGACCTTGTCGGGGTGCCGCCTGGGCTTGTAGCGGTAGTAGCCCGAGGGGAACGCGAAGTTGTCCTCGGTGAGGTAGAGCACGCCCTCGTCGGGGTCGTAGGCCACGGCCTCGTGCGCGAAGCGGCCGGCCTTCGTGATCGGCTCGCCCGAGGCCAGACCCCTGGTCGGCACCTCGAAGACGTAGCCGTGCGGCTTGGTCAGCGGGACGTTGGAGGTGCCGGTGAAGTCGGGCCCGACGTCCGGGCCGTTGACGGTCTCCTCGCAGGTGATCCACGCACCCCAGGGCATCTGGCCACCACTGCAGTTCATCATCGTGCCGTTCAGCCCGGTGTAGGCGCTGCGGACCCGCCCCCGCGGGCTGACCTCGACCACGGTGCAGCCGCCTTTTGCCATCGGGTCGTAGGTGTGGTCGCCGACCGGGCCGAAGGCCGGGCCGGGGTTGTTCACCTCGTGGTTGCGCACCAGGACGATGGAGTCACCCCTGCCCCTGAAGGCCCCCATGCCGTCGTGGCGCCCCGGCAGGACCGTGCCGTCGTCGAGCTCGACCGGCGTCTCGGTGTCGTGGAAGGAGCGGTAGGCAAAGCCCTCGGGCAGGTGCAGCCGCACCTTCCCGTCGCGGCGGTCCGGGACAGGGACCAGGGGGCGGAACGGGGCGGCGCCGAGGCCGGCCGCGGGTCGCGCGACCAGTCCCTGGAACGGGCCGGCGAGCAGGGCGCCGCCGGTGACGGCGGCCCCGCCCTTGAGGAAGGTTCGTCGCTCTAGTGCCATGCATCTCTCCTTTGAGACTGCTGCAACAACGGTCCTGCCACGCTAGCCCCGGCGGCCTGCGACCGAAACCCGTGGGGGCGCCGGTCACCCGCGTCACCGCGACCGTGGCAGCCTGTTGCCGTGAGCGATGCGGACACCGGCGCCGTGACCGCGGTCGTCCTCTGCGGCGGCGAGGGTCGCAGGTTCGGCGGCGACAAGACCGCGGCGGACCTCGGGGGCACCAGCGTGCTGGACGCCCTGCTCACCAGCCTGCCTCCGGACTGGGCCGTCATCTGTGTGGGTCCGCAGCGCCCCACGTCGCGCAGCGGGGTCGTCTGGGCCCGGGAGGACCCGCCCGGTGGGGGCCCCAGCGCAGGGGTCGCCGCTGCCGTGTCGGCCGTCCGCCACGAGGTCACCGTGGTGCTCGGCGGTGACATGCCGTATGCCGCGCCCGCCGCGCAGCGCCTCGCCGCCCACCTGGTCTCATCACCCGCCAGCACCGACGCGGTGGTGGGCGTGGACGGGCACGGCCACGTCCAGCCGCTCCTCGCGGCATACCGGACCTCGGCGCTGCGCGCCGCCCTGCCCGAGCAGCCCGCGGGCACGCCCATGAGGCGGCTCCTCGACGGCCTGCACCTCGTGGTCGACCCCGTCCCCGCGCAGGCCAGCCTCGACATCGACACCCCCGAGGACCTCGAGACGGCCCGCCATAGGCTCGACCCATGAAGGCCATCACGATTCCCGAGCCCGGTGAGGCGGACGCCCTGGTCCTCGCGGAGGTGCCCACCCCCGAACCCGCCCGGGGCGAGGTGCGGATCCGCGTGGCGGCGGCGGGGGTCAACCGCGCCGACATCATGCAGCGCAGGGGCTTCTACGACCCGCCGCCCGGGTCCTCCCCCTACCCCGGGCTCGAGGTCAGCGGCACGGTCGAGGCCCTCGGCGAGGGCGTCGACGGCTGGTCCGTCGGCGACCCCGTCTGCGCGCTCCTCGTGGGCGGTGGCTACGCCGAGCAGGTGTGTGCCCCGGCGACGCAGCTGCTGCCCGTGCCGGCAGGGGTGGCGCTCGAGGACGCTGGCGCGCTCCCCGAGGTGGTGTGCACGGTGTGGTCCAACGTCTTCATGACCGCCAACCTGCTGCCCGGCCAGACGCTGCTCGTCCACGGTGGGTCCTCCGGCATCGGCACGATGGCCATCCAGCTCGCCCGCGAGGTCGGCGCCCGCGTGGCCGTGACCGCCGGCTCGGCGGAGAAGCTCGACGCGTGCAGGGCCCTCGGCGCCGAGGTGCTCGTCAACTACCGGGAGCAGGACTTCGTGGAGGAGGTCAGGGCCGCCACCGACGGGGCGGGCGCCGACGTCATTCTCGACAACATGGGCGCGAAGTACCTCTCCCGCAACGTCGACGCCCTCGCCGTGAACGGGCGGCTCGTCGTCATCGGCCTCCAGGGCGGCACCACCGCCGAGCTCAACCTCAACACCCTGCTCCGCAAGCGCGCCGCCGTCATCGCCACCTCGTTGCGCGCCCGGCCCCCGGCCGAGAAGGCCGCGATCGTCGCCGCCGTCCGTGAGCACGTCTGGCCGCTGGTGGAGGCCGGGCGGGTCAAGCCGGTCGTCCACTCGCGTCACCCGCTCGCCGACGCCCCGGCCGCCCACCGCGAGATGGAGGAGAGCGGCCACATCGGCAAGATCCTGCTCCTGCCCTGAGTGCACCCGTCCTGAGGGCTCCGTCGCGCGACCGGAGCACTCGCGGGCCCCGGTAGAATGGATCCAGCAAAGGGTTCTTGTGCGTCCTTGGAGGCGGGTTCGGCGCACGCCCGCTGTGCCGTACCCCGGCACCCGCACGAAAGCCGAACTCGCGTGTCACCCATCGCCTCCTACCGGCGGCTCTTCGCCCTGGCCGGTCCCCTCTACGTCGTCACCGCCTTCCTCGGCAGGCTGCCGCTGGCCATGAGCCAGATGGGCGCGCTGCTCCTCGTGTCCTCGGCGACGGGCTCGTATGCCGCGGGCGGCCTCGCCGCCGGCACGCTCGCCGTCGCGAACGCCGTGTGCTCACCCTTCGCCGGAGCCCTCGCCGACCGCCTGGGCCAGCGGCCGGTCGTGCTCGTGCAGTCGGTGGTCGGTGGGCTCGCGCTGGCCGCGCTGGTCGGCCTCGCGGCCGCCGACGCCACGACCACCCTGCTCGTGGTGGCCGCCGCGCTGGCCGGCGCCTTCGCCCCGCAGATCGGCCCCCTCGCCCGGGCCCGCTGGCGGCCCATCACCCACGGCAGTGGGGCGCACCAGCCGCGGCTCGTCGAGGCGGCCTTCTCCTACGAGGGCGCTGCCGACGAGGCGTCCTTCGTGCTCGGCCCCGCCCTGCTGGGCACCCTCGTGGCCGTCGCGGCCCCCGGCGCCGGGCTGCTGACCGCCGCCGGGCTGCTCCTCGTCTTCGGCGTGTGGTTCGCCCTGCACCCCACCGCCCGCCTGACCCACGCCGCCCGCCACGACGGCCACGTGGCCGGAGGCCTGCTGACCCCGGTCTTCGTCGTGCTGCTGCTGGCCCAGCTGCTCATCGGCGTCGTGTTCGGCTCCGTGCAGACCGGCACGACGGTCCTCGCCACGGCGGCCGGCGAGGCGGGCACCGCCGGCCTGGTGCACGCCGTGCTCGGCATCGGCAGCGTCGCCGCCGGGCTCGCCATCGCGGCCCTGCCGGAGCGGGTGACCTACGCGACCCGCGTGCTCGTCACGGCCGGCGGCCTGTTCGTCCTGGCCGTCCCCCTGCTGTCGACCGACTCGCTGCGCTCGCTGGTGCTCGTCGTCCTCGTGCTCGGCTTCGTGGTGGCGCCCTACATGATCAGCAACTTCACCCTCGGCGAGCGGGCGGTCCCGGTCAACCGCGTCAGCGCGGCGATGACCCTCCTCGCCGCAGCCACGGGCCTGGGGTACGCGCTCGGCTCGGCCACGGCCGGCCGGCTGGCCGACACCTCCGGACACACCGGCGCCTTCGCGGTCACCGTGGCCGCTGGCGCGACGGCCCTCCTGCTGGCAGCGGTGGCACAGCCGCTGCTCCGCGGCGTCGTGCGACGCCCGGCGCCCCTCGAACCGGAGATGGTCGACGCTGGCCGGTGAGCGCAGGCTCATCCTGAGGCGTCATACGTCTGCGTGGGAACCGGCGAGTAGTACCCGCGGGTAACTAGCCTGTCCAACCTACGCCGCCGTAGGTTGGGCGGAGCGTCGACGAGCCCGTTGACCCCCACCGGGAGGACGACCGCCATGACTGCACCCACCTGGAGCCAGACCGACCTGCTGCGCGAGCTCAGCCCCGTCGTCGAGGAGAACCTCAACCGCCACCTCTCGATGGCCAAGGAGTGGTTCCCGCACGACTACATCCCGTGGTCGGACGGCAGGAACTACGACGGGCTCATGGGCGGCGACCCGTGGAGTCCCGACGACGCACCCCTCAGCGACGTGGCCCGTTCGGCCCTCATCGTCAACCTGCTCACCGAGGACAACCTCCCCAGCTACCACCACGAGATCGCGATCATCTTCGGCCGCGACGACGCCTGGGGCGAGTGGGTCCACCGCTGGACCGCCGAGGAGGGCCGCCACGGCATCGCGATGCGCGACTACATGCTCGTCAAGCGGATGGTCGACCCCGTGGAGCTCGAGCGGTTCCGCATGACCCACATGTCCCAGGGGTACGAGTCGGCACACTCCGGCGAGCTGCTGCACTCCCTCGCGTACGTCTCCTTCCAGGAGCTCGCGACCCGCGTCTCGCACCGCAACACCGGGCGGTTCACGTCGGACCCGATGTGCGACCAGCTGCTCGCGCGGATCGCCGCGGACGAGAACCTCCACATGGTCTTCTACCGCAACCTGCTCGACGCCGCCCTCAAGATCGCGCCGGACCAGACCGTGATGGCGGTCCGCGACGTCGTCAAGGGGTTCCAGATGCCGGGCACCGACATCCCCGGCTTCCAGCGCAAGGCCGTCGAGATGGCGGTCGCCGGGATCTACGACCTGCGGCTGCACAAGGACGACGTCCTCAGCCCGGTGCTGCGGTTCTGGAAGCTCTTCGAGCTCGAGGGCCTCGGCGCCGAGGCCGAGCAGGCGCGCCTCGAGCTCGACGAGTTCATGGCGAACCTCGAGAAGCAGGCCCTGCGGTTCGAGGACAAGCGCGAGACGCTCAAGGCGCGGATGGCGCCTCGCTGAGAGGTCACCGGCTGGCCGGCGCGTCACCCAGACCGCCTCACCCAGACCGCCTCACCCAGACCGCCTCACGCAGGCCGCGTGGCGATGACACCGAGCGGCAGGCCGGGGCAGGCGAAGTAGTCCCACTCGGGGTGGTGGACGCGCTCGCCCGCCCACCACCGCCCCACGGGGAGCCCGCGGATCAGGTCTCCCGTCACCCACCGCACGTCACTGGAGGTCACCACGCGGCCGGCGGTGTTGACCACGGCGCAGGACCCGGGCACGCGCTCGAGTGGCGCGAACAGCCGCTCCTCGAACGTCCGAACCAGCAGGTCGAAGCCGACGACCCCGGCGAAGGCCCCGCGCCGGCTCACCGGCCGGGTGAAGGTCAGGGTCTGCTGGTCGGTGCAGAGGTAGTCGATGTACGGCCCGGTGATGTGGGCCTTCCCCGTCTCCTCCGGCACGGCATACCAGGGCAGGTGTGTGTAGTCGCGAAAGCCCACGGCGCGGGGGTCGGTCTCCGCGGCCAGTCGGCGCGGCTCCGGTGGTGACGCGTCCGGGTTGGCGGTCCACCACTCGAGCCAGTACGCCGCGTCGGCCAGCACGTCCGGGGCCATCACCACGCCCGCACCGGCGACCTTCCGCGCGGGGTCGGTCAGCAGGCGGTGGCAGCGCTCCTCGATCCGGAAGTCGGAGCGCCGCGGCGCGTCGACGTCGAGCTCGCGCTCGACCTCCGACGCCATCGTGTCGAGGTCGTCGAGGAGCCGCCGGCAGAGGGCGCTGACCAGCTCGGCGACCTCGCGGCCACCGAGGGGCGGACCCGGTGGGGGCTCCGGCGTGGGCTGCGCAGTCATGCCGACCTCCCGGTCCAGACCTGGCGGTGCAGCAGGCGCACCGCCGCGAACATCTCCTGCACGTGGGCCTCGGCCGACCTGCGTGCCGCGTCGGGGTCGCCGGCGGCGACCGCGTCCACGATCTCGGTGTGCCGGTCGGCCGGCGCCGTCGCCTCGCCCGCCTGGGCGTGCGAGAGCCAGAGAAGCATGCCCACCTCGCTCTGCAGCGCCATCTCCTCACGGGTCAGCCGTGCGGACTGCGCGCTGGCCGCGAGCTCGAGGTGGAAGTTGCCCTCGGAGCGCCAGCGCGCCGAGCGCGTCCCGGCGGCCGGCACCGCGACGGCGAGCTCGCGCAGCCTGCGGACGTCGTCGCTGTCGGCACGCAGCGCCGCCAGCTCGGCCGCCATCGCGCTGATGGCGGTGTAGTGGTCGGCCAGGTCACGCAGCTCACCCAGCCCCAGGCGCCGCAGCCGGGCGCGCAGCGCCCCTTCGCCCCCGTCGGCCGGCGTGCGCACGAACGAACCGCCGCCCCGACCGCGGCGGGTCCTGATGAGGTTGTCCTCCCGCAGCGCGCCGAGCGCCTCGCGCACGGTCACGGTGGCCACGCCGAAGCGGTCGGCGAGGTCGCTCTCGGAGGGCAGCGGGCTGCCGTCCGGCAGCAACCCCAACGTGATCGCCTCGCCCAGCCGCCGCGCCACGGCCTCGGCCCGCCCCTGCGCCTCCAGCGGAGCGAACACCGCGGCATACGCGCCGAGGGCCAGCGAGGAGTCAGCCATGGTCGGGGCGCTCCCTTCGTGCAGCGGCTCGGCGTCGTCGGCGTGTGGGGCCGTGGGTGGAGTCAACGTTGCGTTGCAGTCCCGCGCAACCCCTTGATCTTAAACCTATGGAGCCATATGTTTTGGCTGTCGTCGAGACCAGGAGGCACTGCCCATGGCTTCACCCGACGCGTCCCGGGCGTCGTCCGGCGCGGCACCTGCGATCGTGCTCACCGGCCTGCGCAAGGAGTTCCCGGGCAACCCGCCCGTGGTCGCGGTGGACGGCGCCGACCTCGAGATCGCCGACGGCGAGTTCTTCTCGATGCTCGGCCCGTCCGGCTCGGGCAAGACCACCGTGCTGCGGATGATCGCCGGCTTCGAGGAGCCCACCGCCGGGTCCATCGAGCTCGGCGGGCGCGACGTCACGAGGGCCCAGCCCTACGACCGCGACGTCAACACGGTCTTCCAGGACTACGCGCTGTTCCCCCACATGAGCGTGCTCGAGAACGTCGAGTACGGCCTGCGCGTGAAGAAGGTCGGCAAGGCGGAGCGCCGGGCCCGGGCCATGGAGGCGCTCGAGCAGGTGCGCCTGGCCGATCTCCCCGCACGGCGACCCGGAGCACTCTCCGGCGGCCAGCGGCAGCGGGTGGCTCTGGCCCGGGCCCTGGTCAACCGGCCCAAGGTGCTGCTGCTGGACGAGCCGCTCGGCGCCCTCGACCTGAAGCTGCGCGAGCAGATGCAGGTCGAGCTGAAGGCGATCCAGCGCGACGTCGGCATCACGTTCCTGTTCGTCACCCACGACCAGGAGGAGGCCCTCACCCTCTCGGACCGCATCGCCGTCTTCAACGCCGGCCGGATCGAGCAGGTCGGCACGGCCCGTGAGGTCTACGAACAGCCGGCCTCCGGCTTCGTCGCCGGGTTCGTGGGCACGTCCAACCTGCTCACCGGCGACGTGGCGAGCGCGGTCCTCGGCCGTCAGGGTGCCTTCAGCATCAGGCCGGAGAAGCTGACCGTGGCCGAGCGCGGGTTCGGCGGTGACGGCCTGATGCGCGCCCCCGGCACGGTCGTCGAGGTGGTCTACGCCGGTCCCGTCACCCGCTACGTCGTGGGCCTCGACGCCGGCACCCGCCTGATCGCCCTGCAGCAGAACGGGTCCGCCGCCGCGGACACCGGCTTCGAGCGGGGGACAGCGGTGGACCTCCTCTGGCACCCCGACAACGTCATCACCGTCCCCACCAGAACCGCCCACTGAGAGAAGGAGTCCGCCGTGCGCAGGACATCACCCACCAGGCTCGGCGCCATCGCCGCCGTGGCCGCACTCGCCCTCGCCGCCTGCGGCGACTCGGGCTCCGACAGCTCGGGCGGCGGCACCGCCGCCGGCGGCTTCCAGGTGCCTGACCTCAAGCAGCTCGACAAGCTGGGCGAGCCCGAGGGCCAGGTCAGCGTGCTGGCCTGGCCCGGATACGTCGAGGACGGCAGCAACGACCCCAAGGTCGACTGGGTCAGCGACTTCGAGAAGGCCAGCGGCTGCCAGGTCACCGTGAAGACCTTCGGCACCTCCGACGAGGCCGTGCAGCTCTTCCGCACCGGGCAGTACGACGTGGTCTCCGCGTCGGGTGACGCCACGCTCCGCCTCATCGCGGCAGGTGACGTCGAGCCCGTCAACACCGGCTTGATCACCAACTACCCGGACATCTTCGAGGCCTTGAAGAACAAGCCGTGGAACTCGGTGGCCGGTGTGCCCTACGGCGTCCCGCACGGACGCGGCGCGAACCTGCTGATGTACCGCACCGACCTCGTGAAGCCGGCGCCGGACTCGTGGGCGGCGGTCTTCGACAAGGGCTCGGAGCAGCAGGGCAAGGTCACCGCGTACGACTCCCCGATCTACATCGCCGACGCCGGGCTGTACCTGATGAAGACCAAGCCGGAGCTGGGCATCAAGAACCCCTACGCCCTCGACAGCAAGCAGCTCGCCGCGGCCGTGGAGCTCCTGAAGGCCCAGAAGCAGAATGTCGGCGAGTACTGGTCCGACTACCTCAAGGAGATCCAGGCCTTCAAGAACGGGTCCTCCACCGTCGGCACCACGTGGCAGGTCATCGCCAACGTCGCCCAGGCGGAGAAGGCCCCGGTCGAGGTCGTGCTCCCCAAGGAGGGGGCGACCGGCTGGTCGGACACCTGGATGGTCGGGGCCAAGTCCAAGGCCAAGACGTGCAGCTACAAGTTCATCGACCACATCGTCTCGCCCAAGGCGAACGCGGCGGTGGCGGAGTACTTCGGTGAGGCGCCGGCCAACAAGAAGGCCTGCGACGAGACGACGGACCCCAAGCACTGCGACACGTTCCACGCCGAGGACGAGGAGTACTTCTCGCAGGTCTACTACTGGACCACCCCGATCTCGGCGTGCCTCGACGGCCGCAAGGTGAAGTGCACCGACTACGCCGAGTGGACCAAGGCGTGGACCGAGATCCGCAACAGCTGATCCCAGTCCGCACCAGCTGACGTGATGCGAGGTAGGCGACGATGAGATCGAAGAAGGCACTGGCCGGGCTCCTCGCCCCGCCCTTGCTGTGGCTTGTCGTCGCCTACCTCGGCGCGCTCCTCGCGATCTTCGCGACGGCGCTGTTCACGACCGACCCGTTCACCAACGAGGTCGTGCGGACCCTCACGACCGAGAACATCAAGGCCCTGTTCGACCCCACGTACCTGCGCATCATCGGGCGCACCATCCTCATCGCCGTGGCGGTGACGGTGCTGTGCATCCTGATCGCGGTGCCCTTCGCGTTCTTCATGGCGCGCGTGGCGCCCGCCAGGATCCGCGGGCTGCTCGTGGCCGCCGTGCTGGTGCCGCTGTGGGCGTCGTACCTGGTCAAGGCCTACGCCTGGCGCACGATGCTGCAGCCGGGTGGCGTGCTCGAGAGCGCGTTGGGCGCCACGCCGGGGTTCGGCCTCGCGGCCGTCGTGCTGACCCTGACCTACCTGTGGCTGCCGTACATGATCCTGCCCGTCTACGCCGGCTTCGAGCGCCTGCCGGTGTCGCACCTGGAGGCCTCCGCCGACCTCGGGGCCAAGGGGCTGGCGACCTTCCGCCGGGTCGTGCTGCCATCGCTGCTGCCTTCGATCGCAGCGGGCACGATCTTCACGTTCTCCCTCAGCCTGGGCGACTACATCGCCGTGCAGATCGTGGGCGGCAAGCTCCAGGTCCTCGGCACGGCCGTGCTCCAGAACATCACGCTCGACCTGCCGTTCGCGGCCGCCCTCGGCAGCGCCTCGGTCGTGATCATGGTGGCCTACCTGCTGGCCGTCCGACGCACCGGCGCGCTCGACAACCTCTGACCCGAGGACCCCGACCACCCGACCACCCGACCACCCGACCACCCGACACGGCACTGACAGACGAGAGCGAGACGACACCATGAGGCTGGGACTCGGCAGCAGACTGGGGTTCGGCGTGTTCGCCGCCGTGGTGCTGGCCTTCATCTACGTGCCCATCGGCGTGGTCGCCATCAACTCGTTCAACAGCGACCGCACCTTCGGGTGGCCGCCGCCGGGGTTCACGACCGAGTGGTGGTCCGCCGCCCTCCAGGCCCCGGGGCCACGCGACGCCCTGCTGACGTCGGTCAAGGCCGGCCTCGGCGCCACCGCGATCGCGCTCGTCCTGGGCTCGCTCCTCGCCCTCGCCCTCACCCGGTACGAGTTCTTCGGCAAGCACGCCATCTCGATCCTCGTGGTGCTGCCCATCGCACTGCCCGGCATCGTCACCGGCATCGCCCTGCAGTCCGTCATCGCCAACGTGCTCAACCCCGTGTTCGGCATCAACGCCGGGCTCTTCACGATCATCGTCGGGCACGCGACCTTCTGCATCGTCGTGGTGTTCAACAACGTCACGGCGCGGCTGCGGCGCTCCGGCGCCTCCCTGGAGGCCGCGTCGGCCGACCTCGGCGCGCGGCCGTTCATGACGTTCCGCCTGGTCACCTTCCCGCTGCTGCGTTCTGCCGTCCTCGCGGGCGCGCTGCTGGCCTTCGCCCTCAGCTTCGACGAGATCGTCGTCACCACGTTCACGGCCGGGCCGGGCACACCGACGCTGCCGATCTGGATCTTCAACAACCTCTTCCGCCCGAACCAGGCACCGGTCGTCAACGTCGTCGCCGTCATCCTCGTGGCCATCTCGATCCTGCCCGTCTGGCTGGCCCAGCGGCTGGCCGGCTCGACGGCGGCGGAGAGCCGTTTGTAGGCATTTGCGGACAACGGCAGGGTGGCGCGGATAGCGTTGGGCGCCATGGGGCTCTGGGATGAACTCGAGTGTCAGCTGCCCCGTCCCACCGCCTTCCACCGGGCAGTCCGCACTGCCGCCGCGTACCGCCCGGTGAGCCAGGTCCTCCGGCGGGTCCAGCAGCCCCTCGACCGGGTGGTCTCGGGGGTCACCGGCGGCCGGGTCAGCGCAACCCAGCAGCTGAGCGGCCTGCCGACCATCACGCTCGTGACCCTCGGCGCGCGCAGCGGCGAGCGGCGGCACACCCCCCTCCTGGCGCTCCCCGTCGACGGCGACATCGCCGTCATCGGGTCCAACTACGGGACCGGCCGCACCCCGGGCTGGGTCCACAACCTGCGCGCCAACCCCGACGTCGAGGTCGAGCACGCCGGCCGCACGGTGGCCGCCACGGCCCGCAGGCTGGGGAGGGAGGCCGCCGAGTCCGTGTGGTTCACGGCGATCGACACGTATGCCGGGTACGCGCACTACCGGCGCTGGGCGGCTGGGCGCGAGATCACCGTGTGGCTGCTCAGCCCCCGCGACGCGTGAGGCAGGATGGGGCCATGACGCAGCAGCCCGGA
>NZ_DATBMI010000081.1:0-17165 GCF_036554925.1 Pedococcus sp. | reverse complement strand
CCGCAACGGCAAGGTCGACATCCTCGTGGCCACCGACGTCGCCGCCCGCGGCATCGACGTCGAGAACGTCACGCACGTCATCAACTTCCAGTGCCCCGAGGACGAGAAGACCTACGTGCACCGGATCGGCCGCACGGGCCGTGCCGGGAACACCGGCATCGCCGTGACCTTCGTCGACTGGGACGACATGCCGCGCTGGGGCCTGATCAACAAGGCGCTCGACCTCGGCATCCCGGAGCCCGAGGAGACGTACTCCTCCTCCGACCACCTCTACACCGAGCTCGACATCCCCAGGGAGGCCAAGGGCCGGCTGCCGAAGTCCGAGCAGACGCGTGCCGGCCTCGAGGCCGAGCAGCTCGAGGACCTCGGCGAGACGGGCAAGGGCGCCGGGCGCCGCGCAGCGGGCCGTGGCCAGGGCGGCTCGGGTCGTGGCGGCCGCGGCGCGGGCGGCGGACGTGGCGGCGAGCGCCGTGAGGGCCGCAGTGGTGAGCGCCCCCAGTCCGCGTCCGCCGACAGCGAGGCCACGCCGCGCCGCAGCCGCAACCGCCGTCGCACCCGCGGCGGCGAGCCCGCCGGCGAGGCCACCCAGGGCTGAGCCCGCCGGACCCGAGCGAGGGGTGTGCCGGGTGGTCACCACCCGGCGCACCCCCTGTGTCATCGGTCCGGTTGCGGATCGGTCACGTCCCCCGCGCGGGCATCCCCGGTGTGACACCGTTCGCCCATGGGGGACAGCGGGGGTCCGTGGACGGGCCGCGTGGCACGCCGGCTGGGCATCGTGCTCGCGGTCGCTGCGCTCGTGGCCGGGGCGGTCGGCTACGCGCAGCGCTACGGCCTCGACGCAGACAGCCGGTTCCGGCACTGGCTGGAGAGGGCGCCTGGTGTGGTGTCCATCGACCGCTTCGAGCCGCGCCACCCGGCGTCCGCCGGCTCCTCGGAGAAGCCGACGGTCCCGGCGCCGAGCGCCGAGGTCACCGTGGCCGGGCCGCTGACCCCCGCGGGGATCGCGCCGTTCCAGCGGGCCTTCGAGGCCTACGCCGCTGACCACGGCGAGGACTTCCGATCCTTCTCGGTCCAGGCCACCGCGGGCGGGACCACCATGATCGTGACGCCTGACCGGCCCGACAACGAGCGGCGGAGCACGGTCCTCGCAGCGTTCCAGTCCCTGCCCCGGCTCGTGGGGGCCCGGGTGGCGTGGAGCCCCTGGCCGGCGGAGACCGTGGCGGTCCTGCCTGCGCAGGCAGACCTGCTGCCCGCGGCCCGGGAGGTGCAGCGACGGCTCGCGGCAGTGAACCCCCAGCCGGGCTCCTGGGGCGAGGGCGGGTCGCAGCGCGGGCCCCTGCTCGCGTTCCGGGTCGCCGGCACCCGGCACCAGCTCGCGGTCGATACCGCGAGCGTGCCGACACCGCGGGCCCTGCGTGCGTTCTCGGTGGCGGTCGACCGTGAGGTGGGCCGGGGCGTCGAGCTGGCGGTGGGCCTCGACGGGAGGGACCCGCGCGCCCTGCTGAGCCTCGACCCCGAGTCGCCGACGAGTGCCGCGACCGCGGCGGCCGTCAACGCGGTTGGCTTCGGCATCCCGGGGCACGACGAGGAGGTGCGCGGGGCAGGATCGCGCGGCACGGCGCCCTTCGACGCCACGGCGTGGCGTGCTGCGGCCCTGCCTCCGGTGCGCGCGGTCGCCGGGGTGCAGGACGCTCGGCTGGACCTCGAGGACGAGGGGCGCCGGGCCGTGCTCGACGTGCGTCTCGGGGCGGGCGCGACCCCTGCCACCCTGACCGCCGTGGCCGCCGTCGTGCCGGCTGGCACGGACACCGTCCTCGCGCACACCGCGCCGTCCGCGCTCGATCCCGACCGGGACACCACGCTGCCCGAGGACCCGCAGCAGTCCTGCCCCGCCGGGCTGGCAGGCGCCGTCGACACCGCCTACGGAGGGCCCGTGTCGGAGCTCGCCGCGGCGGCCGGGCTCATGTCGCAGCTGGTCGACGCCGCCCCGGTCTCCTGCGCGCACTGGCAGCTCCCCAGCCGGGCGGCACCGGATCGGGCACCCATCCTCACCGTGCGGCTCCCCGGCCTGGAGGAGGCGGTGTGGCGGCCGGCCCTCGACGCCCTCGCCGACGCCGGCTCCCGCGGTGGGACGGGCGACCTGCCGGCGACACGGGTGGCTCTGGTCCTCCCGGCCGTGGACCGGCCGTGGACCGCCATGCTGCTGGTGACCCCGGGTGATCCGGACGCCTACCCGAGCACCCTCGTCGCCGACTCGCCGGCCCAGATGCGTGAGGCGTTCGCTGCCCTGGAGCCCCTGATGACTCACTGGCGCAGCGCGGTCACGGGTCGCTAGCAGCCGGGCGGTCGATGCGCAGCACGTGGTGCAGGGGGTCGTCCACGGGGTTGTCGGGAGGCAGGTCGCCGCTGGCCACGCGTCGGAAGCCCGCCTTCTCCAGGGCCCGCCACGAGGCGGTGTTGGCGGCGACCACGGCGACGAGCACGGCCGGGGCGTCGGGGAGCTCGTGCCACGTCCGCTCCACCATGGCGGCGATCATGGCGCTGCCGATCCCCTGTCCGAGCCGGGTCGGGTCGCCGACCAGGTAGTCGAGCGTCACCGCCCCCGGGGGCACCTCGACCAGGGAGCGGAACTCCCGGAGGTTCTCCGCGTACGCCTCGACGAGGGACCGCTGCACGAGCCCGACGGGCTCACCGTCGACGAGCGCGAGCCAGTCCTCGTTCGGCTCGCGGCCGTCGACCGTGGGCCCGAAGTCGCGTTCGACCGCCTCGGGCGACCACTCGTGGTTCCACCAGCGCCGGACCGGCGGGGTGGCGAGCCACCGGGCCAGCAGCGGGAAGTCCGCTCGCTCCACGCGCCGGAACCCCACGGCATACCCGGGCACCGGTGGCCCGACCGGTCTCAGGCCCCGATGGTCGACGTGTCGATGACGAAGCGGTAGCGCACGTCCGACTTCACGACGCGGTCGTAGGCCTCGTTGACCTCGTCGGCGCGGATCGTCTCGATCTCCGCTGCGATGCCGTGCTCCGCGCAGAAGTCGAGCATCTCCTGGGTCAGCGCGATGCCGCCGATGTTGGAGCCGGCCACGACCTTGTCGCCGGTGATGACGGCCCCGAAGGGCAGGCTCTGCGGGTTCGGGGGCAGGCCGACCGTGACGAACGCGCCGAAGGGCTTGACGAGCGAGAGGTACTGCCCGAGGTCGAGGTCGGCGCTGATCGTGCTCAGGACGAGGTCGAACCGGTTCCTGAGGTCCTCGAACGTGCTCGGGTCGCTGGTCGCGCGGTAGTCGGCCGCGCCGAAGCGGCGTCCGTCCTGCTCCTTCGAGAGCCCCTGGCTGAGCACCGTGACCTCGGCGCCCATCGCCGCGGCGATCTTGACTGCCATGTGGCCGAGGCCACCCATGCCGACGACCGCGACCCTCGCGGGGCCGTCCGACTGGCTGGGGATCCAGCGCTTGAGCGGCGTGTAGACCGTGATGCCCGCGCAGAGCAGCGGTGCCGCCACGTCGAGGTCGAGGCCATCGGGGATGCGCACGGCGAAGTTCTCGCTGACCACGATCTGCTGGCTGTAACCGCCCAGGGCCGGCTCGCCGTCGGGGTGGGCGTCGTTGTAGGTCCAGACGGTCTTGCTCTCGCAGAAGTTCTCGTGCCCGTCCCGGCACTGGGCGCACTCACCGCACGAGTCGACCATGCAGCCGACGCCGACGCGGTCGCCCACCCGGTGGCGGGTGACACCGGCCCCGACAGCCGTCACCGTGCCCGCGATCTCATGGCCCGGGACCATCGGGAAGCTGGCGCTGCCCCACTCCTCCCGGACCTGGTGGATGTCACTGTGGCAGATGCCGGCGTAGGCGATGTCGATCGCGATGTCGTCGTCGCGCAGCTCGCGGCGCTCGATCGTCGTGGCGGTCAGGGGCGCTCCGGCGGAGGCGGCGGACAGGGCTGCGGTGCGGGGCATGGCTCTCCTTGGGCAGTCGCGGTCACGTTCAGCGGGCGACCGGCGTCGGCTGACGCCGGGCACCTCAGGGACAAGTCGCTGGCCCCGCAGGCTATTCCGACGGTGCGAGGTGCGCCGCGGCGAGAGCGAGGGTCAGAGGCTGGCCGCGAGCGCGGTGGCGACCTCGCGGTAGGCCTTGGCTCCCTTGGAGGTGCGGGACGTCGCGAGGATGGACCGGCCCACCGCAGGCGCCTCCGCGAAGCGCACGGTCTTCGGGATCGGCGGGTTCAGCACCGGCAGGTCGTAGCGCTCCCCCACGTCGGCGAGAACCTCCTGCGCGTGGTTGCTGCGGCCGTCGAACAGGGTGGGCAGGATCCCGAGCACCTCGAGGTCCTTGTTGAGGATCTTCCTGACGTCGGCGACGGTGTCGAGGAGCTGACCCACGCCGCGGTGGCTGAGCATCTCGCACGGCATGGGGATGATCAGGCCCTGGCTCGCGGTCAGCGCGTTCAGGGTCAGCACCCCGAGGCTGGGCGAGCAGTCGAGCAGGATGACGTCGTACTCCTCGCGCACGTCGTCCAGGGCGGTGCGCAGGACGTACTCGCGGCCCGGCCGCGGGAGCAGCTGCGCCTCTGCGCCAGCGAGGTCGATGACGCTGGGCACGAGGTCGACGCCGTCCTCGCACTCCACGCGCGCCTCGCCGATCGTGGCCTGGCCGAGCAGCACCTCGTTGACGGACAGCTCGACGGCGTCCGGGTCGACACCGAGGCTGAAGGTCAGGCAGGCCTGCGCGTCGAGGTCGACGAGGAGCACCCGGCGGCCCTGTTCGGCGAAGGCCGCCCCGAGCGAGGCGACCGACGTGGTCTTGGCGACGCCGCCCTTCTGGTTGGCGACCGAGAGGATCGTCGCCTGCTTCGTGGGTTTCGCCACCGTGGAGCCCTTCCCTGCTTCGAGCGTGTGCCGCGTGGCCCCAGTCTCTCAGGTCAGGGGTGCACCTCCGGCGCCATCCTCGGCCTGTGGACCGCGATCTGCGTCACCCCGGTCGCCCCGGGCCGCGTCAGGACGCCGCAGCCGGTACAGGGCGTGGAACCGCAGCGGGTCCTGCGGGTCGTAGGCGGGGTGCTCGAAGTCCCCGGCAGGGTCACGCTCCATGCCCAACCGGCGCATCACGGCCCGCGACCTGTCGTTGGTCACGCTGACGAGAGCGACGACCTCGGCCAGGCCGAGGACTCCGAAGCAGTGGTCGACGGTGGCCCGGGCCGCCTCGGTGGCGAGGCCGTGGCCCCAGGAGGTGCGGGACAGGCGCCAGCCGATCTCGACAGCCGGCAGGAACGGGAGGTCGAACCGGGGCACGCCGGCACCGGTGAAACCGATGAAGTCGCCGCTGTCGCGGCGTGCGACCGCCCACATGCCCCACCCGTCGCGCTCGACCGCGGCGGCCAGGCGTGCAGCCATGGCGTCGGACTCCTCGCGCCTGAGGCGCTTCGGGAAGTACCGCATCACCTCTGGGTCGGCGTTGAGGGCGGCGAACGGCGCGAGGTCCTCCTCACGCCAGGGCCGCAGCACGAGCCTCTCCGTCGTCAGCGCGACCACGAGTCAGCGCACCGCCTCGGCCCGTTGGTCGTCGCGGTCCTCCTCGAGCGCCGCCCAGCCCGACTTCTCCGGCCCGGCCGCCTGCCCGGCCGGGCAGTGGGCGCGGAAGTCGCACCACTGGCAGAGCGGCCCCACGCGCGCGGGGAACCGGCCCGAGTCGACGCCGAAGTCCGCGTAGTCGGCCTCCGCGCGCTGGGCGTCGCGGGCGATGGACTCGGCTTCCTCGATCTTGCGCTTCAGCGACTCCCCGGTGTGCTCGTGCGAGGCCACCTGACCCGTCGGGAGGTGGTGGAGCTCGACCCGCACGCAGCGCCGCCGGAACATCTTCCACACGGCTGCGGCATACAGGGCGAGCGGCAGGGACGTGCGAGCCTCGTCGTCGGTGGGAGCGGAACGGCTGGTCTTGTAGTCGACCACCACGAGCTCGCCGTCGCGGTCGTCGAGACGGTCGATGCGTCCCTGCAGGGCGAGGCGCTCGGTCTTGAGCGAGACGGTGCGCTCGATGCCGAGCGGCTGGCGGGCCGGGTCGAGCTGCCCGAGGTAGTCGGTGACGTGCTGCTGCGCCCGCCCACGCCACTGCAGGGACTGCTCGGCGTCGCGGAACCCGACGTCGATCCAGGAGGAACGCACCAGCTCGGCACCGGCCGCGGCAGTTCGCTGCCCGGGCGGGAGGTCCCACCAGTCGCGCAGCGCGTTGTGCACGGCGACGCCGAAGGACGTGTGGGCCCGCTGGGGGCGGGCCGGCGGCGAGGGCCGGTCGAGGTACTGCATGCGGTAGCGGCGCGGGCAGTCGAGCCAGGCGTGCAGGCGGGAGGGGCTCGCCCGGAAGAGCCGCGGCGGCATCCCGGCGAACTCCTGCTGCGCGAAGCGCTGCTCCCCTGTTGTCATGCCGGCAGGCTAGCCCTCACCACTGACGAAGGCGCGGACGCTGTTGGCGAGCATCTGCACGGCGATCGCCGACAGCAGCAGGCCGGCGATGCGCGTGATGAGCACGGTGCCGCTCTCGCGGAGGACGCCGTGCACACGCCCGGCGAAGCGCAGGAACACCCAGACCACCAGCAGGGCCGCCACCAGTGCCAGGGCGACGCCGACGTACTCAGCGGGGCGCTCCGACTTCTGGACCGCGAGCATCGTCGCCACGATGGCGCCCGGGCCGGCGAGCAGCGGCGTGCCGAGCGGGACGAGGGCGACGTTCACCCCGGCGTCGGCGTGCTGCTCGGACTCCTTGCCGGTCAGCAGCTCCAGGGCCACCAGCAGCAGGAGCAGGCCACCCGCGCCCTGCAGCGCCGGCAGCGAGATGTGGAGGTACTCGAGGATCTGCTGGCCGAAGACCGCGAACGCCGTGATGACCCCGAACGCCACCAGCGAGGCGCGCCGCGCGGCTGCCACGCTCTGCTTGTGCGTCAGGCTCTTGGTCAGCGCGAGGAAGATCGGCAGCGCGCCCGGCGGGTCCATGATCACCAGGAGGGTGACGAACACGGAGACGAAGACCTCGATGTCGAGGAGGCCGCTCACCGACGGACCACCGTCACCCCGCTGGTCGCCTGCTCCTCGATCTGGGCGAGCACCGCGGGGTCGGTCGTGTTCTCCCCCAGGCGGTTCTCCTTGCCGGCGCCGTGGAAGTCGCTGGAGCCGGTGACGAACAGGCCGAGCCGGTCCGCGAGGGCCTCGCCGTGCAGGCGCTCGGGGCCGAAGTGGTCGCGGTGGTAGACCTCCAGGCCCGCCAGACCGGCCGCGGCCATCTGCTCGATGACCTCGTCTCCGACGGTGCGGCCGCGCCGGTTGGCGAACGGGTGGGCCATCACGGGGACGCCGCCGGCGGCGCGGACGAGCCGGACCGCCCGGAGGACGTCCGGCGCGTAGTGGCGGACGTAGTAGGGGCTGCGGTCGTGCAGCAGCTCGTCGAACGCCTCGTTGCGCCCGCGGACGTGGCCGGCCGCGACGAGCGCGTCGGCGATGTGGGGTCGCCCGAGCGTCGCGCCCGGGGTGGCCTGCTCGAGGACCTCCTCGATCGTGATCGGTATGCCGCCCTCGGCGAGCTTGGCGACCATCCGCTCCATCCGGGTGTCGCGGCTCGCTCGAGCGCGCTCCATCTCCTCCGTCAGGGCGGGGTCGGCCGGGTCGACGAGGTAGGCGAGCAGGTGGATGCTGACGCCGCCGTGGTGGGTCGAGATCTCCACGCCCGGCACCAGGGCGACGCCGTTCCGGAGCGCGGCCTCCCCCGCCTCGTCCCAGCCGGCGGTGGTGTCGTGGTCGGTGAGGGCCAGGGTGGTCAGCCCGTGGCGGGCCGCCTCGGCGACCACCTCGGCGGGGTCGAGCGTGCCATCGCTGGCGTTGGAGTGCGTGTGCAGGTCGATGGGCACGGGGCCAAGGGTAGCCAGCCCGTGATCGCCTCCGGCGCGGGGCAACCTCGGAGGACTGCCCGCCGTAGTGCAGGGTGACAGCGCAGGAACGGCCGACGGGAAGGGTCATTCGATGGGCAGGGGCAGCAAGGCCGAGAGGGACGCCGCGTTCAGCGCGTTCGTCGTGCAGGCCACCCCGTCACTGATGCGGACCGCCTGGCTCCTGACGGGCTCGGCCGACGCCGCGCACGAGCTCGTGCAGGCGTCGCTCGTCAAGACGTATGCCGCGTGGCACCGCGTCCGTGCCGAGGAGGCTGTGGCCTACGCCCGGCGGGTGCTGGTCAACCACAACACCGACACGTGGCGCCGTCGCCGCGGCGAGCAGGTCGTCGCCGACGTGCCGGAGGCCGCGCACCACGACGGGGCGGGCGCCGACCAGCGCGACGAGATCGTGCGCCTGCTCGCCACGTTACCCGCCCAGCAGCGGCGCGTCGTCGTGCTGCGCTACTACAGCGACCTCTCCGAGCAGGCGGTCGCGGAGACCCTCGGGATCTCAGTTGGCGCCGTCAAGAGCGCCGCCTCCCGCGGCCTGGCCGCCCTGCGCCAGCACTACCAGGACCCCACCACGAACGCCTCGGCCCCCCGCGCGGCGGAAGGGAGCACCCGATGAGCACCAGCTTCGAGACGCGCGTCCGCGAGGACCTGCGCACCGCGGCCGACCACGCGGCATACCCGGCCATCGACCCGGCTGCGGTCATCGGTGAGGGCACCCGGGTCGTGCGCCGCCGTCACCGCCTCCAGGGCCTCGGAGCCGCGGCTGCGGTCGCCGCCATCGCCGTCGGCGGTGTCCTCGCCACCCACGACGGCCGCAGCACCACCGCTCCGCCCGCTGGTCCGTCGACGAGCCAGGGAGCGCGCGTCGCCGAGGCGGTCCTGAACGTCACGCACCCCAGAAACCAGCAGTTCACGGTGTCCGTTGCCCCCGACGGACGGGTGGCCTACCACGTGGTGGACCTCTCCTCCGGTCGCCGGACCGCGCTGGCCGAGGGAAGAGTCCCGGCCTCGGGCTTCACCTGGGGCAGCTGGGGCGCAGCGCCCGGGGTCGTGCTCGCCGTGCTCCCGGAGCAGGCGATCTTCGGGGACCCCGTGGTGCAGCCGCTCAACGAGCAGCCGTTCCAGGTGTCCTTCGCCCCGCTGAGGGGAACGCCGTACAAGGCGGTCGCCGTGGTCTTCGAGAGGGCCTCGGACGCGAAGGGGTTCCGCGGCATGGTCTGGCAGACGCCCGACGGTGCCATGCACGGCCCCCGCGGCGCGGTCGCAGCGGCTCGGTTCCCGAGCGCGAGCTCGCCCGGCTCTCCCTCGAGTGTCTGGGCCGACCCGTCCGTGGGCGCCTACGGCCTCAACGCGATGGGGCCGATCTCCCAGCAGCCGCTGCCCTCGGGGGGTCTGGCAGTCCACACCACCATCGCGACCGACGGCGAGCACGAGGTCACCACGGTGTTCGGGGTGGCGCCCGAGGGCAGCACAGGCCTGCGGGCGACGTTCCGCGACGGGTACGCCGCCGAGCTGCGGGCGAAGGGGCTTACCGGGACCGATCTGGTGGCGTTCCACGCCGAGGTGCGCCGGTCCCCGGGAGCTGGCCCGCTCCTCACGGTCACCTGGAAGGACAGCTCGGGCGTCTCCCACGCCCTGCCGGACGTCGACCGCTGAACCTCAGCGCTCCCCGGTCGCCGGCTCGGCCAGCGTCGGTCGGGCCGGCTGCTCTCCACCCCTGGCGTCGAGGTAGCTCTGCTTGGGCACCATGACCTTGCGGCGGAAGATGCAGACCAGGGTGCCGTCCTGGTTGTAGCCCTTGGTCTCGACGTGGACGACGCCGCGGTCGTCCTTGCTCGTCGACTCCCACTTGTCGAGCACCTCGGTCTGCCCGTAGATCGTGTCGCCGTGGAAGGTGGGCGCGACGTGGCGCAGCGACTCGATCTCCAGGTTCGCGATCGCCTTCCCGGAGACGTCCGGGACGCTCATGCCCAGCAGCAGCGAGTACACGTAGTTGCCGACGACGACGTTGCGGCCGAACTGCGTGGTGTTCTCGGCGTAGTTGGCGTCGAGGTGCAGCGGGTGGTGGTTCATCGTGAGGAGGCAGAACAGGTGGTCGTCGTACTCGGTGACCGTCTTGCCGGGCCAGTGCTTGTAGACCGCGCCGACCTCGAACTCCTCGTACGACCGACCGAACTGCATACCGACTCCTTCGTGGTGTGACCCGACGGGGCTCGCGCCCATCCTGCCGAGCCGGGAGACACGCGCACACCCCTGTATGCCGTGGGCTCCCTCACAGCGTCACCACCGGTCCCACGGGTGACGTGGCTGCCCGACCTCGGCGACGACCTCGAGGTCCCGGGTCAGGGCGGCCAGACGACCGGGCTCGAGGTCATCGCCCAGCACGTGGAGCGCGTCCTCCACGGCCTCGCGTACGGCATCGCGGCCTCCTGGCCCTCAGGGGTCTGCTCCACCATGAGCGCCCGGGCGTCGAACCGGTACGGGTAGCGGCAGACGAGACCCTGGTCCTCGAGCCGCGCGACCACGCGTCCGGTTGCCTGCGGGGTCATGCGCAGGCTCTCCGCCGGTGCAGTCGTCGGGCGGCCGCCGCTGAGCAGGCTCAGACGTGGACCCCGGTCGCCGTCAGCTCGGGGAGGTCCGCGCGTCCCACGGTCTCGGTCAGGAGGTGCTCGATCGCGGCGGAAGCCCGGCGCAGGAGGAACGGAAGCTGCTCCACCTCAGCAGATGGCGCGGGGCGGCACAGGTGCTCTGTCACGATGCGAACCCGTGGTTCGCCCATGACGAACCACGGGTTCGCATCTCCCACCGACTCCCATCCACTCCTGTGCCGAGGTGGGAGGGCCCGGCTGTCGTCGAGGCCGCCGGACCTCGGCGCGTGCTTGCCGGGCCCCTCTCGTACCGAGGCGCGGCGCTGCGTGTGCTGGGTAGGCTCGGGACATGGCGGACTTCGTCGGAGCAGTCGACCAGGGCACGACCAGCACGCGCTTCATGGTGTTCGACCACTCGGGCAACGAGGTCGGCAGGCACCAGCTGGAGCACCAGCAGATCCTGCCGCGCGCCGGCTGGGTCGAGCACAACCCCCTCGAGATCTGGGAGCGCACGCAGACAGTCATCCGCTCCACGCTCTCGCGGCTGGACCTCCAGGCCTCGGACCTCGACGCCCTCGGGATCACGAACCAGCGCGAGACCACCGTGGTGTGGAACCGCACCACCGGCCGCCCGCTCCACAACGCGATCGTCTGGCAGGACACCCGCACCGACCGCATCGCCAAGGCCCTCGACGCGTCGGGGAAGGGTGACGTCATCCGCCGCAAGGCCGGCATCCCGCCGGCCGCCTACTTCTCCGCGGGCAAGGTGCAGTGGATCCTCGAGAACGTCGAGGGCGCCCGCGCCGCGGCCGAGGCGGGCGAGGTCGTCTTCGGCACCACCGACACCTGGCTGCTGTGGAACCTCACGGGCGGCCCGCACGGGGGTGTCCACGTCACCGACGTGACGAACGCCAGCCGCACCATGCTCATGAACCTCGAGACGCTGGACTGGGACGACGAGCTGCTCGGCTTCTTCGGCATCCCGCGCAGCATGTTGCCGCAGATCCGCCCCAGCTCGGACCCCTCGTTCTACGGGCACACGCGTGCGGACGGGCCCGTCGGCGGGGAGGTGCCCCTGGCCGGTGACCTCGGGGACCAGCAGGCGGCCACGGTCGGGCAGGTCTGCTTCAGCCCGGGTGAGGGCAAGAACACCTACGGCACCGGCAACTTCATGCTGCTCAACACCGGTGAGGAGATCGTGCACTCGAAGTCCGGGCTGCTGACCACGGTCTGCTACCAGTTCGGCGAGTCCAGGCCGGTGTTCGCGCTCGAGGGCTCCATCGCCGTCACGGGATCCGCCGTGCAGTGGCTGCGGGACCAGCTCGGGATCATCTCCGGCGCAGCCGACATCGAGCACCTCGCCGGCCAGGTCGAGGACTCCGGCGGCATGTACTTCGTCCCCGCGTTCTCCGGGCTGTTCGCCCCCTACTGGCGCCCTGACGCGCGCGGGGCGATCGTCGGCATGTCACGCTTCAACACCAACGCCCACCTCGCCCGGGCCACCCTCGAGGCGATCTGCTACCAGACCCGCGACGTCGCGGACGCCATGGAGAAGGACAGCGGGGTCCGCCTCGAGACCCTCAAGGTGGACGGCGGCGTCACCGCCAACAGCCTGGCGATGCAGCTGCAGGGTGACATCCTCGGCGTCCCCGTGTCCCGGCCCGTGGTCGCCGAGACGACGGCGCTGGGCGCGGCCTACGCGGCGGGCCTGGCCACCGGGTTCTGGAAGGACGTTGACGAGCTCCGGGCGAACTGGCGCGAGGACCGTCGCTGGGAGCCTTCCTGGTCGCAGGAGCAGCGCGACCGCGGCTACGCGGGCTGGCGCAAGGCCGTCGAGCGGACCTTGGACTGGGTGGATGTCGACTAGGGAAGCCGGGATGAGCAGCACCCGCCTGTCGCCGGAGCAGCGCCAGCGCGCCATCGACGCCATGTCCTCGGGCGAGGAGCTCGACGTCCTGGTCATCGGGGGCGGCGTCGTCGGCAGCGGCGCGGCCCTCGACGCCGTGACACGCGGACTGAGCACCGGGCTGATCGAGGCGCGCGACTACGCCAGCGGCACGTCGTCCCGCTCGAGCAAGCTCATCCACGGGGGGCTGCGCTACCTCGAGATGCTCGACTTCCGGCTGGTCCACGAGGCCCTCCAGGAGCGCGGCCTGCTGCTCACCCGGCTGGCTCCCCACCTCGTGCGGCCGGTGCCCTTCCTCTACCCGCTGACGCGCCCCGTCTGGGAGCGCGTCTACGTCGGCGCCGGCATCGCCCTCTACGACGCCCTGGCCTCCGGCAGCGGCCACGGCGCGGGGCTCCCGCGCCACCGGCACCTCACCCGCCGCGCGGCATACCGGCTCATGCCCAGCCTGAAGTCCGGCGCGTTGACCGGGGCCATCCAGTACTACGACGCGCAGGTCGACGACGCGCGGCACACCATGGAGATCGCCCGGACCGCCGCGCACTACGGGGCCCACGTCGCGAACCGCGTCGAGGCGGTGGGCTTCCTGCGCCAGGGCGAGCGCGTCACCGGCGTCCGTGCCCGGGACCGGCTCACCGGTCACGAGTTCCCGATCGCCGCCAAGCAGATCGTCAACGCCACCGGCGTCTGGACCGACGACACCCAGGCCATGGTCGGCGAGCGCGGCCAGTTCCACGTCCGGGCCTCCAAGGGGATCCACCTCGTCGTGCCCCGCGACCGGATCCACTCCAGGACCGGGCTGATCCTGCGCACCACGACGTCGGTCCTCTTCGTGATCCCCTGGGGCCGGCACTGGATCATCGGGACGACCGACACCGACTGGCGGCTCGACAAGAGCCACCCCGCGGCCAGCCGCACCGACATCGACTACCTCCTCACCCACGTCAACCGGGTGCTCGCGACGCCCCTGACCCACGAGGACGTCGAGGGCGTCTACGCCGGACTGCGGCCCCTGCTGGCGGGCGAGTCCGAGAGCACGTCGAAGCTGTCGCGGGAGCACGTCGTCACCCACAGCGCGCCCGGGCTCGTGGTCGTCGCGGGCGGCAAGTACACGACCTACCGGGTGATGGCCAGGGACGCCGTCGACGAGGCGGTTCAGGCCATGGGCGGCACCATCGCGCGCTCCACGACCGACACCATCCCGCTGCTGGGCGCGGTCGGCTACGACGCGGCGTGGAACCAGCGGCACGCCCTGGCCAAGGCCGCCGGCATCCACGTCGCACGACTGGAGCACCTGCTCCACCGGTACGGCGTCCTCTCCCGCGAGCTGCTGGACCTCATCGCCGATCAGCCCGACCTGCGTGAGCCGCTGGAGGGCACGGAGGACTACCTGCGGGCCGAGATCGTGTATGCCGCCTCGCACGAGGGCGCCAACCACCTCACCGACATCCTCGCGCGGCGGACGCGCATCTCCATCGAGGCCTGGGACCGGGGCGTCTCCGCCGCCAAGGAGGCCGCGCGGCTCGTCGCGCCGGTGCTCGGCTGGGACGCCGAGCGGGAGCAGCACGAGGTCGAGGTCTACCTCGGCCGGGTGGACGCGGAGCGGACGAGCCAGACCATGGCCGACGACATCTCCGCCGACGAGGCCCGGCGCCGGGGGCCTGACGGCACCATCTGAGCCCATCGGCTGGCGCGCGCACGGTGCCAGCCCGCCGCCCGGCACACCGCTCATGCGACGATGGGCCGGTGACCAGCGAAGAGCAGAAGCAGGCCGAGAACCGCGCCCGTCCCACCACCGACGAGTTCCGGGCGTTCGTCGCCGAGGACTGGGCCCCGCGCCGACCGTCCGCGACCGAGCCGTCCCCCGCCGCGCCGTATGCCGCGCAGCGCCGGGCCGCGGTCAGCAAGGCGTTCGCCGGCGACCGGCTCGTCATCCCCGCGGGCGGGTTGAAGGTGCGCAGCAACGACACCGACTACGTCTTCCGCCCGCACAGCGCGTTCGCCCACCTCACCGGCCTGGGCGGCGATCGCGAGCCGGACGCCGTGCTGATGCTCGAGCCCCGCGACGAGGAGCACGGCGGCGGCCACGAGGCGATCCTGTTCTTCCGCCCCCTCGCCGGCCGCGACAGCGACGAGTTCTTCGCCGACACCCGCTACGGCGAGTTCTGGGTCGGGGCGCGCCCCACGATCGAGGACCTCGAGACCGAGCTCGGCCTCACCGCCCGCCACATCGACGAGTTCGCCGACGCGGCGGTGAAGGACTCCGGCGAGATCACCGTGCGGCTCGTCCGCGACGCCGACCGCGACCTGACCCGCCAGCTCGACGCCGCCCGGACGAGCGAGTCGGCCGAGGGCACCGAGGCGGACCAGGCCTCCACCCTGGCCGAGGCCGACGACGCGCTCGCCGCCTTCCTCTCCCACCTGCGCATGGTCAAGGACGAGTGGGAGGTCGAGGAGATGCGCAAGGCCGTCGCCGCGACCCATGTCGGGTTCGAGGCCGTCATCGCCGACCTGCCCGAGGCCGTCGCGAAGGGCCGCGGTGAGCGCTGGGTCGAGGGTGTCTTCGGCCTCCACGCCCGCCACCAGGGCAACGGCATCGGCTACGACTCGATCTGCGCCGCGGGCGACCACGCCACCACGCTGCACTGGATCAAGAACACCGGCGACCTGCGCGAGGGCGACCTCATCCTGCTCGACGCCGGCGTGGAGATGGACTCCCTCTTCACCGCCGACATCACCCGCACGCTCCCCGCCAGCGGCACCTTCACCGACGCGCAGCGCGAGATCTACGACGCCGTCTATGCCGCGCAGGAGGCCGGGCTGGCGGCGGTGAAGCCGGGCAACAAGTTCTCCGACGTGCACGCGGCCGCGATCCGCGTGATCGCCGAGCACCTGCACCGCTGGGGCCTGCTGCCCGAGGGCGTCGACGTCGAGGGCACGCTCGACAAGGAGCACGGCCAGTACCACCGTCGCTGGATGGTGCACGGCACGTCGCACCACCTCGGCATCGACGTGCACGACTGCGCCCTCGCCACCCGCGCGCAGTACATGGACGCCGAGCTCAGGCCGGGCATGGTCCTCACCGTCGAGCCGGGGCTGTACTTCAAGGCCGACGACCTCAAGGCGCCGGAGCGCTTCCGCGGCATCGGCGTGCGCATCGAGGACGACGTGCTCGTCACCGAGGACGGCTGCGAGAACCTCTCAGCCGCCATGCCCCGCACGTCGACCGACGTCGAGGCCTGGATCGCGGGTATCTGGGGCCGCTGACGCTCAGCCCCGAGAGACGACGTCGAGCAGCAGCGCGTGCTCGACCCCGGCCGCCTCGCCTCCCGTTCCCAGGATCATCTGGATGAGGTCGCGAGGCGCCGGGAAGTCCGGACCCAGGGCCGCGTTGTACTCGTGGTGTGCCTCCAGGGACGCCACCGCGGCGTCGAGATGGCCCGTGACGTCGACGTAGTGCGTCGGTTGCGGAGACCCGCCGAAGCCGACCAGCCTGACCCCCGCCCACGGCTCGAAGCCCTCGGAGGCGAGCTCGGGGAAGATCCACCGGTTGCCGGCGTCGGCGCACGCGTCCAACGTCGCCAGCCCCACCGCGCGGTGGTCGGCCTGGTTCGGCATGCCGCCGATGAACCGGTCGGCGTACGTACCCGTGATGACGACATCGGGCCGGCGGCGCCGGATCTCGCGGGCGATGTCGCGCCGCAGGTCCAGCCCGTACTCGACGTGGCCGTCGCGGTAGTCGCCGAAGTCCACGTCGGTCACGCCGACGACGGCTGCTCCGTCCCGCTCCTCCTGCTCGCGCAGCGGCCCCGCCTTCACCGGCTGCATCGTGTCGATGCCGGCCTCCCCGCGGGTCAGCAGGAAGTACGTGACGGTCTTGCCGGCCTTGGTCCAGCGGTCGACGGCCGCAGCCGTGCCGTACTCGATGTCATCAGGGTGCGCGACCACGCACAGCACGGTGGCGAAGTCGTCGCCGAGCTCGGTCAGCCGGGGCTGGGGTCGGTCAGTCATGGGCGCCACGGTATGCCGCCGGGTCCGGATCCCGCGCGGGTTCGGCTCAGCTGTCCCTCGGCTGCTGCTGCGAGGGCTGCGGCGGCACCTGTTGAGGCACCTGCTGGGTCGGCTGCGCCGGGGCCTGCTGCGCCGGGGCCTGCTGCGCCTGGGCCTGCTGCGCCTGGGCCTGCTGCGCCTGGAGCCGTGCTGCCTCTGCCGCCTCGCGCTCCCGAGCGGCCTGGACCTCGGCCTGGGCCGCGCGCATGGGGTCCATCTGCGCCAGCAGCTCGCGGCCCCGCGTGACGTACTTGTGCTCGACGAGCACCTCGTACTGGGTGGCGACGACCTGCGTGACCGACGTGAAGTCCCGGTGCCCGCCGGTGATCTGGTAGCCGAGGAGAGCCCACATCAGGCCGAACCCGGCACCGAAGAGCACGGTCAGCAGGATGCTGGCGAAGGGCGTCGCCTGCTGGTCGAAGAGCGCGAAGATCAGGCCGACGAAGAGGCCGAGCCACATGCCGGAGAGCACGCCGCCCATGGCCACCCGGCCTCTGGTGAGCCGGCCCGTCACGCGCTCGAGCTGCTTGAGATCGGTGCCCACGATCAGCACGTTCTGCACCGGGAACTCGTGGTCGGAGAGGTAGTCGACCGCCTTCTGGGCGTCCTCGTACTTCTCGTAGCGCCCCAGCGACATCGGGTACTCGAGGTTCAGGCTCGCGCGGGACCTCGAGAGGGCGTTCGGCTGCGTGCTCATG
>NZ_DATBMI010000076.1:0-1683 GCF_036554925.1 Pedococcus sp. | reverse complement strand
GGTCACGAGTGGGCGCTGACCACCGACGGCGAGCCCGACTACGGCTACGGCACCGGCCCGGACTCCACGAGCAACGGCACCCTGTTGCGGAAGTTCGGCCTGCCGCACCTGCCACCCGCCGTGGCCTGGTCACCCGACTCGACGAAGGTGCTGACGCATCGGACCGACGAGCGCGGCGTCCGGCAGACCTACCTGGTGGAGTCCGCGCCGGCCGACGGCGGCCCTCCGGCACTGCACACCCAGCGGTACGCCTACCCCGGCGACGAGCACGTGCCGCGGGCCGAGCTGGTCGTGCTGAACGTCCCCGAGGCCACGGTGGTCCGCGCGCGATCCGAGCCGCTGCTCATGCCGCAGTTCTCGCCGGTCACGACCGGGTGGGCGTGGTGGGCTCCGGACGGCTCGGCCGTGTACTGGCTCGGCCGGCCCCGCGACCTGCGCACCCTCTCCCTGCACCGGCTGGACCCGGCCACCGGTGAGGACACGACGGTGCTCACCGAGACCGGGACCACGCGCGTCGAGCCGAACCAGTGGATGAACGACCCGCCGATCGTGCGGGTGCTGTCCGACGAGGTGCTGTGGTACTCGCAGCGGGACGGCTGGGGCCACCTCTACCGGTACGACCTGCGCACCGGCGAGCTGCTCGGGCAGGTCACCTCCGGGGAGTGGGCGGTGCGGCAGATCCTGCACGTCGACGAGGCCGAACGCGTCGTGTACTTCACCGCCTCCGGACTGGTCGACGACGATCCGTACCGGCGCACGGTGTGCCGGGTCGGCCTGGACGGCTCCGGTTTCGCCGCGATCACCGACGACGAGCTGGACCACATCGTCACCGTGCCGGAGACCATGGAGTACTTCGTCGACTCGGCGTCCACCGTGGATACCCCGCCGGTGACGACGGTCCGCGACTGGTCGGGGCGGGTGCTGGTCGAGCTCGAGCGCGCCGACATCACCGAGCTCGTCGCCACCGGCTGGACGCCGCCGGAACGGTTCCGCGTCGAGGCGGCCGACGGGGAGACCGACATCTACGGGGTGCTGTACCGACCCCGCGGGTTCGACCCCGCCCGGCGCTACCCGGTGGTGGACACGCTGTACCCCGGCCCGCAGGTCGACCGGGTTTCGCCGAGCTTCGACCCCGGGGGCATGGGCCTCGACGCCGAGCCGCTCGCAGCCTTGGGGTTCGTGGTGATGGCCGTGGACGGACGAGGCACGCCGGGCCGAAGCAAGGCCTTCCACGATGCGTCGTACGGCCACCTGGCCGACGCGGGCTCGCTGGCCGACCACGTCGCGGCGCTGCGGCAGCTGGCCGAGAGCCGGCCCTGGATGGACCTGGACCGGGTGGGCGCGATGGGCCACTCGGGTGGCGGATTCGCCGCCGCGCGGGCATTGCTGGAGTTCCCCGAGGTGTACACGGTGGGCGTCGCCCTCTCGGGCCCCCACGATGCCCGCTACTTCAACCTGGGCTTCGTGGAGGCCTACGACGGCGCGGACGATCCCGAGGCCTGGGCCCGCGCTTCTAACGTGGACCTCGCGGACCGGCTGGCGGGCACGCTGCTGCTCGTCCACGGCGAGATGGACGATCAGGTCCACCCGCACCACACGCTGCGGCTCGCCGACCGGCTCGTCGCCGCGGACAAGGACTTCGAGCTGCTGATCGTGCCCGGGGCCGAGCACACGTTCATCGAC
>NZ_DATBMI010000013.1:0-8478 GCF_036554925.1 Pedococcus sp. | reverse complement strand
GGGAGGTGCTCAGCGTGATCCGCGAGCTGGCGCAGAGCACGGACATGACCATGCTCATGGTCACCCACGAGATGCGCTTCGCCGAGGAGATCTCGGACCGGGTCGCGATGTTCGACCACGGCCGGGTCGTGGAGCGAGGGGCGCCACACGAGATCTTCACCAACCCCAAGGAGGAGCGCACCCGCCAGTTCCTGAAGGCGGTGCTCGACCGCTGACACCCTGGTCGCGTCAAGGGACCGGGGCGCCCGTCGCCTGACGGGGTCGGCACGACGCAAAGGCCGGTATGCCGCGTGGTGACCACGCGGCATACCGGCCCTGTGTGCTGTGCTTCGTAGCGGAAGAGCCTGCGGCTCAGAGGTTTCCGCGCCGCTCCTGCTCGCGCTCGATGGCCTCGAAGAGGGCCTTGAAGTTGCCCTTGCCGAAGCCGAGCGAGCCGTGCCGCTCGATGATCTCGAAGAAGACCGTCGGGCGGTCGCCGAGGGGCTTGGTGAAGATCTGCAGCAGGTAGCCGTCCTCGTCGCGGTCGACGAGGATCTTGCGCTTCTGCAGCTCCTCGATCGGCGCGCGCACCTCGCCGATGCGGGCGCGCAGCTCCGGGTCCTCGTAGTAGGAGTCCGGGGTGTCGAGGAACTCCACGCCCTCCTTGCGGAGCTCGTCGACGGTGCGCAGGATGTCGTTCGTCGCGAGGGCCAGGTGCTGGGCGCCGGGGCCGCGGTAGAACTCGAGGTACTCGTCGATCTGGCTCTTGCGCTGGGCGATGGCCGGCTCGTTGAGCGGGAACTTCACGCGGTGGTTGCCGTTGGCGACGACCTTGGACATGAGGGCCGAGTAGTCGGTGGCGATGTCGTCGCCGATGAACTCGGCCATGTTCACGAAGCCCATGACGCGGTTGTAGAACGCGACCCACTCGTCCATCTTGCCGAGCTCGACGTTGCCGACGATGTGGTCGAGCGCCTGGAAGAGCCGCTTCGGGGCGCCGTCGCGCTTGACGAAGGTCGAGGTCCTGGCGACGTAGCCGGGAAGGTAGGGGCCCGTGTACCTCGAGCGGTCGACGAGCGTGTGCACGGTCTCGCCGTAGGTGCCGATCGACGCGATCCGGACGGTGCCGTGCTCGTCGGTGAGGTCCTCCGGCTCGCGCACGACCCGGGCGCCGGCGCGCTTGGCCTGCTCGATGCACTTGTCGACGTCGGGGACCTCGAGGGAGATGTCGACGACACCGTCGCCGTGCTTCGCGTGGTGCTCGACGAGGGCGCTGTCGGGGTCGACGGCGCCGTTGACGACGAAGCGGATGGAGCCGGACTTCAGCACGAAGGACTTGTGGTCGCGCAGGCCGGTCTCGGGGCCGGCGTAGGCGACCAGCTCCATGCCCCACGCCGACTGGTAGTAGTGCGCGGTCTGGGTGGCGTTGCCGACGACGAAGACGATCGCGTCCCACCCGGTGACCGGGAACGGGTCCTTGCTCTCGTCGTACTCGACGAGGCCGACGAGCTGCTTCAGCTGCTCGATGTCGAGGTCCGCCTCGCGCTCCTGGGGGGTCAGGTCGTGCGTCGTGTCAGTCATACGGGGCAGCGTGGGGCAGTGAGAGCCTGTTGTGCAACTGTATGCCGCGTGGCTGCGCAGAATGCGCAGAGTGCAGCCTCAGGATGGGTGATGGATGCACAATGTGACCATGAGCCTCGATGACCTCGATGCACGGATCCTGGCCCTCTTCACGACCCAGCCGCAGATCGGCGTGCTCGGCGCCTCGCGCGAGCTGGGGGTGGCCCGGGGCACGGTCCAGGCCCGGCTCGACCGGCTGGTCGCGCGCGGTGTCATCCGGTCGTGGGCGCCCCAGCTCGACCCGGCGGCCCTGGGCTACCCGGTCTCGGCGTTCTGCACCCTGGAGATCCGCCAGGGCCGCGGCCACTCCCCCGTCGTCGAGCACCTCTCCACGATCCCGGAGGTGCTCGAGGCCCACACCATCACGGGCTCGGGCGACCTGCTGATCCGCGTCGTCGCCCGCGACAACGCCGACCTGCAGCGCGTCATCGACGCCGTCGTCGACGACCGCCACGTCATCCGGGCCTCGACGGTGATCTCGCTGGCCACCCGCATCCCGCTGCGGACCCTCCCGTTGGTCCGGTCGGGGGCCGGCCCGGCGGCCGGCTGAGGCGCGTCGGGTGCGGGCCCGCTCAGTCGGACTCGAGGCGGAACCCGAGCTTGACGGTCACCTGCCAGTGCGCGATCGCCCCCTCGGCGAGCTGGCCTCGGACGTTGACGACCTCGAACCAGTCGAGGTTGCGGACCGTCTTGGCCGCCTGGGCGACCGCGTTGCGCACGGCCGGCTCGATGCCCTCGGGTGAGGTCCCGACGACCTCAGAGATGGAGTACACGTGGTTCGCCATGCTGCCCTCGCTCTGTCGGTGGCCCGTGCGGGCCTGGTGCCGCCACGCTAGCGAGGTCACCGCGTGACGGCACCCGGCTCAGACGCGGCTGGTGCTGATGAAGACCCAGGTGAAGAACGAGATGCCCAGCAGCATGCCCACGTGGCCGAGCACGGACAGCCACGGCCCGTGCGCCCATCCGTCGTCCGTCGCCCCGGTCGCGTGCCGCCCCCGGCTGGGCAGCCAGCGGGCGAGGATCATCAGGCCGATGCCCACCTCGACCCAGAGCAGCACCAGCCCGACCAGGCCCACCGGCCGGGCAGCACCGGACAGCCAGGCGACCCACGCGGCAAGGGCGACGACCCCGACTGCGGTGTGGGCGCCGAGCAGCTCGGGCGGGCTCTCCGAGACGCCTGCCTGCTTGCCCGAGGAGATCAGGCGGGAGCGGGTGAGCATGACGACGACCGCCGCGAGGGCGGTCAGCATCCACACGAGGTTCTCGACGGTCACCGGGACACCTTGGCGGTCGGCGGACGTCTCGGCAATGACACAGGTCTCACTCGCGGCATCCCCTGGTGCTAGCGGCGGCCCACGAACCAGGCCCGGATCTTCTCGACACGTGCGGCGACCTGCTCCGAGGTCGCCTCGTCCAGCGCCGGGCCGCCACAGGTCCGGCGCAGGTCCGAGTGCACGACGGCATGCGGCGCACCGGTCTTGCGGGCGTACGCGGACACCAGCTTGTTGAGCTCCTTGCGCTGGGCGGCGAGCGCACGATGGGCGGCGACGGGCGCCTCGGCCTTCTTCGGCCGTCGCGTGTTCTGTGCGGTCTGTCGCTCGTGCAGCAGCAGGGCCACCTGGTCGGGCTCCAGCAGGCCCGGAAGGCCGAGGTACTCCTGCTCGTCCTCCGAGCCCACCTCGGCGTTCAGGCCGAACTGCTTGGCGTCGAAGAGGACGTGGTCGAAGTGGGCGTCCGACTCGAGCGCCTCGAAGGCCGCGCCGTCGATGTCGGGCGTGCGCGCGGTCTTGTTGGCCGCCGCGACGAGCGCGTCCTCCTCCGACCACAGGGACGCCTCGTCGTCGGCCTTCGTGACGCGGTCCAGGGCGTGGTCGCGCTCGTCCTCGAGGCGCGCGGCGTGCTCGAGGATGACCGGCACGCTGGGCAGGAAGACCGAGGCCGTCTCACCCCGGCGGCGGGCCCGGACGAAGCGGCCGACCGCTTGGGCGAAGAACAGCGGTGTGGACGTCGAGGTGGCGTAGACCCCGACGGCCAGGCGCGGGACGTCGACTCCCTCGGAGACCATCCGCACCGCGACCATCCAGCGGTCGTTGCTGCCGGAGAACTCCTCGATCCGCGCCGAGGCACCCGCGTCGTCGGACAGGACGACGGTCGGCTTCGTCCCGGTGATGCCCTCGAGGATCCTGGCGTAGGCACGGGCCGCGGTCTGGTTCGACGCGATCACGAGCGCCCCCGCGTCGGGCACGCCACGGCGCACCTCGGTCAGCCGCTTGTCGGCCGCGGCCAGCACGGCGGGGATCCACTCGCCCTTCGGGTCCAGCGCCGTGCGCCAGGCGTGCGCCGTGGCGTCCTTGGTCAGCGGCTCCCCCAGGCGCGCGGCGATCTCGTCGCCGGCCTTGGTGCGCCAGCGCATCGCCCCGCCGTACGCCATGAACAGCACGGGCCGCACGACGCCGTCGCGCAGGGCCTCGGCGTAGCCGTAGGTGTAGTCGGCGGCGGACCGGCGGATGCCGTCGCGGTCGGCCTCGTAGCGCACGAACGGGATCGGCGAGGTGTCGGACCTGAAGGGGGTGCCGGTCAGCGCCAGCCGTCGCACCGCCGGCTCGAACGCCTCGCGGATGGCATCGCCCCACGACAGGTTGTCCCCGCCGTGGTGGATCTCGTCGAGGATCACGAGGGTGCGCTCGGACTGGGTCCGGGTGCGGTGCAGCGAGGGCTTGCTCGCCACCTGGGCGTAGGTGAGTGCGACGCCGTCGTACTCGTGGCTGTGCCGGGCGGAGGAGTTCGAGAAGCGCGGGTCGATGTGGATGCCCACACGGGCGGCGGCGTCGGCCCACTGCGTCTTGAGGTGCTCGGTGGGCGCCACGATCGTCACGGCCGTGACGGTCCCGCGGCCGAGCAGCTCGGTGGCCAGGCGCAGCGCGTAGGTCGTCTTGCCAGCCCCGGGCGTCGCGACCGCGAGGAAGTCCTGCGGGCCCTGCTCGAGGTAGGTCGACAGGGCGGCCGCCTGCCAGGCACGCAGCTTCGAGGCCGTCCCCCAGGCGGCCCGCTCCGGGAACGCTGGTGACAGGTTCGAGGCGGCCGCAGTACTCATAGGGCGGCAACGATAACCGGATCCCGGAGACGACATGCCGAGGCCCCGCCATCACGGGCAGGGCCGGGCGAATGTGCTAGTCCGGTGCCGAGATCCGGCCGCCGGGGCCGGCGTGGGTGCCTACCCGCGGTAGGCGGTCCACGAGTGCTGCATCCGGGTGCGCTGGCCGGTGGTGAACGTGTTCATGCAGGAGTCGTCGGTGTAGTCCATGAAGTTCCTGATCGGGTCGGTCCCGCCACCGCTGCAGGTGTCGCGGCCGGTCGGGCAGCCGTAGGCCGGCGACGCCTCCGCCGGGGTGTCGGCCACGTAGTCGCCGCTGCCGGAGCAGCCGCCCTGGAACGTGTGGTACAGCCCCAGCCAGTGGCCGACCTCGTGGGTTGCGGTGTCGCCCAGGTTGTACGGGGACGCCGACCCGCCGGGGAGGCTCTCGTCGAGGACGACCACGCCGTCCATGACGCTGTAGGTCGACTTCGGGAAGGTCGCCCAGCCGAGGAGGCCGCCCTGGAGGTTCGCCGTGTAGACGTTGAGGTCGGCCATCGTGCCCTTGCGCAGCGAGCGCTTCATGGCGCGCTCCTGCTTCGAGCCGCTGCGCAGGTTGTACCAGCTGCGGTTCGACGTGGTGTCCGTGCCGGCCAGCGTGAAGCTGAACCCGCTGCCCGCGAAGGCACTGTTGAGGACGTTGACCTGGCTGCTGATCTCGCTCGCCGTGAGCCTGCCCCTGGCGCCGTCGGTGATGACGTGGACGTAGACCCTGATCCTGGTGGCTGCGAAGGCCGCCACCGCCGCGGACCCGCCGGCCTGGCTCCTCGCCGACGTCGTGTGGCGCTTCGCGGCCAGCGCCCGGCCGAGGTCAGCCTCCATGGCGGCGGTCTGCGCGGCCGTGAGCTCGTGCGGGTCCCTGCGGTTCCCACCCGCGGCCGAGCGTGCGGTGTTGACCTCGTCGGTGTGGGTGACGCATCCGGGGCTGGCGGCGTCCGCCGCGCCGAGGGGCACGGCCTGCGCGCCGGTCGGCGCCGCCGGGACGGCCGCGGCGAGGAGCAGAGCCGTCAGTGCGAGGCGGGATCGTGCGGGCATGAGGGTCCTTTCCCCGGCCGTGGCGTGCAGGGCTCGTCCCGCCACCATGACCCCATGGAGGCCGGGGCGGTTCCGCCAAGCGGACCACCACCCCTCACCCAAGTGCGGTACGGAGACCACCGGCCCGGACCTCCGAGGGACACGCAGCCACCGGGGCCAGTCCTCCCCGCGCCCGTCAGGGTGCCGGCTGACCGGGAGCGGGACACGGGGCGGGACCCCCGGGCTCGGCGGGGCGGCCTACTCCTCGCCGTCCTGCGGCGGGCGCAGGCCGTCGTAGATCTCCTTGCACACCGGGCAGACGGGGAACTTCTGCGGGTCGCGGCCGGGCACCCACACCTTGCCGCACAGGGCCGTCACCGGCTCGCCCGAGAGCGCGCTCTCGAGGATCTTCTCCTTGCGGACGTAGTGCGAGAAGCGCTCGTGGTCGCCGGGCTCCTGCAGCTTCTCCTCGACCAGCTCGCGCTCGAGCACGGCCGTGGAGGTGGCGGGCTGCGCCTGCGGGGCGTGGGGGTCGTCCAGCGGGATCTGCGGGTCGCTCATGTCCCGAGTCTAGGCACTCAGTTCATCGACGGGTCGGGCGGGAACGTCGAGACGAAGGCGAGGTGGTCGCGCTGTCGCCGGAGCACCCGGACCCAGAGGTCCTCGGGGTGGTCGGAGAAGGCGTCGCGCGCCTCGGCGTCCACGACGTACCAGCTGCCGGTCTTCACCTCGTCCTCGAGCTGGCCGGGTGACCACCCGGCATACCCGGCGAAGATGCGCAGGCCGGCGATCTCGGGGATGACCAGCACCGGCGGGGTGTCGAGGTCGACCAGCCCGACGCCGCCGAAGAGCCGCTTCACCCCCATCGGCTCCTCGCCGTCACCCGGCACCGTGACCAGACCCATCGCGGTGTCCAGCCCCACGGGGCCGCCTTCGAAGAGCACTCCCGGAGGCGTCACGTGGCCGTCCCACATCGGCAGCACGGCATCGACCGGCGCCTCCATGGGTCGGTTGAGCACGATGCCCTGCGCGCCGTCGGCGTCGTGGTGCAACAGGAGCACCACGCTGCGGTGGAAGACGCCCTCGCCGATCTGGGGCGTGGCCACCAGCAGCCGCCCGGACAGGTACTCGCTCTCCACGGAGCCATTCTGCCCACTGCGGGCAGCG
Organism: Pedococcus sp.; assembly: GCF_036554925.1. NCBI lineage: Bacteria > Bacillati > Actinomycetota > Actinomycetes > Micrococcales > Intrasporangiaceae > Pedococcus > Pedococcus sp. Next base: position 1,565 of record NZ_DATBMI010000013.1, on the reverse strand, counting down.
CGTGCGTGACACACCTCCGGCCCCGGTCCGAAGGGACCAGGGCCGGGGGATCAGGTGGTGTGCGGCGTCAGCTGCGGGCGCCGCTGCTGTCGGCCCGGCGATAGCCACTGCGGTCGCCGCGGTCGCCACGGGGGCCGGAGCCGCGCTGGCCCGGACCACGGCCGCCCTGGCCGCGGTAGCCACCGCTGCGCTGTCCGCCGCGCTGGGGACCGCCGGGACGGCGACCGCGCTTCTCGCCCTCGAGGACCCGGCGCACCTGGTCCTCGGGGACGGGGATGCCGCTGGGGCTCACGGCACCAGTCGCCGCGAGGCGCTCGTCACCGGGGAAGGCCTTGGTCGGCATCGCGTCGATGCCGGCCTCGCGGGCCATCCGCTCCATGCCCTTGCGCTGGTGCGGCAGCGCCAGGGTGACCACGGTGCCCCTGTCGCCGGCGCGCGCCGTGCGGCCCGAGCGGTGGAGGTAGTCCTTGTGGTCCGCCGGCGGGTCGACCTGGAGGACGACCGACACGTCGTCGACGTGGATCCCGCGTGCTGCGACATCGGTGGCCACGAGCACCGGCAGGGTGCCGTCGCGGAAGGCGCCCAGGACGCGGTTGCGCGCACCCTGGTTGAGCCCGCCGTGCAGCGCGGCTGCGAAGACGCCCTGCTCGCGCAGCTGGAGGGCGACGCGGTCGGCGCCGAGCTTGGTGCGCACGAAGACCACGGTGCGGCCCTCGCGGTTGGCGACCTCGGCCGTGATCGTCTTCTTGTGCATCGGGTCGATGAGCAGCACGTGGTGCTCCATCGTCGTGACCGAGGCCTTGGCGTCGTCGGTGGAGTGCGTCACCGGGTCGGTGAGGTAGCGGTCGACGAGCTGGTCGATCCCGTTGTCCAGCGTGGCCGAGAAGAGCAGCCGCTGGCCGCCCGCGGGCATCTGGTCGAGGATCGCCGTGACCTCGGGCATGAAGCCCATGTCGGCCATGTGGTCGGCCTCGTCGAGGATGCAGACCTCGATGTCGCCGAGCTCGACGGCACCGCGCTCGAGGAGGTCCTTGAGCCGGCCCGGGGTGGCGATGAGCAGGTCGAGGCCGCGGTTCAGGGCGTTGATCTGCGTCGTGTAGGACAGGCCACCGGCGACGAGCTTGTGGCGCAGGCCGAGCACGTGCACGAGCGGCTCGAGCGCGTCGGAGACCTGCATGGCCAGCTCGCGGGTCGGCACCATGACGAGGGCGCGGGGACGGCGCGGGGCGGCCTTGGTGCCGTCGGCGAGACGCGCCAGCGTCGGCAGGCCGAAGGCCAGCGTCTTGCCGGAGCCGGTCTGGCCGCGGCCGAGCACGTCCTTGCCGGCCAGGGCGTCGGGGATGGTCGCACTCTGGATCGGGAACGGCGTGGTGATGCCGTCACGAGCCAGGCGGCCGACGAGGGCCTCGGGCAGACCCATGGCCGCGAAGCCGTTGTCCTCGGTCACCGACACGGGGCCGTCGACCTCCTTGCGGGTGGCCTTGACCCAGGTGTCGGCCTCCATGCGCTCGGACTCGGGGTCGACGAGCTCCTCGCGGGGGGCGCGGTCGAAGCGGTCGGTGCGC
>NZ_DATBMI010000011.1:0-24986 GCF_036554925.1 Pedococcus sp. | reverse complement strand
TGCTCGACCTGACGCCCCTGCGCGTCAACGCCGAGTACCGCCGGCTCTACATCGGCTTCAACCTCAGCAACATCGGCTCGCAGATGGCCACGGTCGCGATCGGGCTGCAGGTCTACGACCTGACGGGGTCGACGGCCGCGGTCGGGCTCGTCGGGCTCTTCGCGCTCGTGCCGCTCGTGGTCATGGGGCTCTACGGTGGGTCCCTCGCCGACCACCACGACCGTCGCGTGGTCGCGCTGGCGGCCCAGAGCGTCGCCTGGGTGACCAGCGTGCTCTGCGCGCTCCAGGCCTGGCTCGGCAACACCAACGTCTGGGTTCTCTACGCGCTCGTGGCGCTGTGGAGCGCGGCGTTCGGGGTGACCTCGCCCTCGCGGACCTCGATCTACCCGCGCATCCTCGACCGGTCGCTGCTCCCCGCGGCGAACGCCCTGTCCGTCTTCGCGATGAACGCGGCGCTCACCGTCGGCCCGCTGCTGGCCGGGTTCCTGGTCGACTGGGGCGGGTTCCGGTCGGCCTACACCGTCGACGCCGTGATCACCACGGGCGCACTGTGGGGGCTGCTGCGGCTGCGCTCACTGCCGCCGGAGCCGCACGACGACGAGACCGCCGCGACCCGGCCGGGGCTCCGGTCGGTCCTCGACGGCTTCGCCTTCCTCGCCACCCGGCCCAACGTGCGCATGACGTTCGTCGCCGACATCGTCGCGATGCTCCTGGCCCAGCCGCGGGTGCTCTTCCCGGCGGCGGGTGCCGTCATCTTCGGCGGCGGCGCCAAGACTGTGGGCGCGCTCAGTGCGGCCGCTGCGGTCGGCGGCATCGTGGCCATGGCCTTCTCCGGCCGACTGGGCGGGGTGCACCGCCAAGGACTGGCGATCATCGTGAGCATCGTCGGCTGGGGCTTCGCGATCTCGGGGTTCGGCGTCGCGATGCTGGCCGCAGGCGGTGCCCTGTCGCAGTCGGCTGCGCTGTGGGCGGGTCTGGTGTGCATGGCGGTCGCCGGCGCCTCCGACGCGGTCAGCGCCGTCTTTCGAACGACGATCCTGCAGTCCGCGACCCCCGACCGCCTGCGCGGGCGACTCCAGGGCGTCTTCATCGTCGTCGTGGCCGGCGGACCTCGGCTGGGAGAGATGCTCGGCGGCCTGGTCACCACGGTGTTGGGCGAGGGATGGACCGCGGTCGTCGGCGGGCTGCTCTGCGTGCTGGTGATCCTGGTGCTGGCCCGGCTCCAGCCGGGTTTCGTCCGCTACGACTCGCGGCACCCCACCCCCTGATCGCCCATCTCGGCCGGGTCGCCGGGCCGCTGTGCCCGCGAACTCGGGGTGGCCGGGTCAGTCCGTCGCCGCGATGGCACGGTGGCGGGCGACCTCGGGGGAGTGCATCGCCCACCGCACCAGCGCGGTGGCCAGCCCGCCGACGGGGCGGGAGACGACGCGTTCGGTGATGGGCAGGTACGGCAGGCGCAGCGGCAGCCTCGCCCACAGCGGGAGCATCGCCACAGCGCCCGCAGCCAGCGCGGCATACCCCGGTCGGGCGGCGAGGGGCAGCGGCGGGTGCACGAGGAGGAACCGCGCGGCCGCCCGGGCCTCGGGGGTGCTCCTCAGCTCGGGCCGGTAGGACTCGATGGCAGCCCGGAGCTCGGCCACGGTCCGGGGCGGCTCGACGACCCCGAGGCGCTCGTTGACGAAGCCCGTCTGCGCGACGTAGCGGTCCGCCTCCTCGGCACTCAGGGGCTGGGCCGCGTAGCGCTGGAAGGCGGTGAGGAAGCTGTCGGCCTCGGTGACGTGCACCCACGCCAGCAGGTGCGGGTCGCTCGCGGCATACGGCCGGCCGTCGGGTGCCGTGCCGCGCACGCGCGCGTGGATCGCGCGGACCCGGGCGATCTGGCGCTCGGCGTGCTCGATGGTCCCGAAGGTGGTGGTCGCCAGGAACTCGCTCGTGCGCTGCAGTCTGCCCCACGGGTCGCCCTGGTAGCCGGAATGGGCCGCGACCCCGGCCATCGCGAGGGGGTGGAGCGACTGCAGGAGGAGGGCGCGGAGCCCGGCCGGGAACATCGACGCGTCGGCGTGCACGCGCCAGATGGGGTCGTCGGGGGTGAACCAGCGCGGGCCCTCGGCGAGCCAGATGGTCGCGGCCTTGCGCTCGGCGTCGTCGCCGGCCACCCGGGAGCGCAGCGCCCCGGCCAGCTGGGCGCGGGCGAAGGAGAGTGCGGGGTCGATGACCGTCACGTCCCTGACCAACGGCGGGACGGTCCGTCGCGTTCCGCGGGGCCCCCGGCAGCCGAGGCTCAGGCCTCCCCGGGCCGCACCAACCCGGTCTCGTAGGCCGCGACCACCGCCTGGACCCGGTCTCGCAGGCCGAGCTTCATGAGGACGCTCGAGACGTGGGTCTTGACCGTGGCCTCGCCGAGGTAGAGGTCGGCGGCGATCTCGGCGTTGGACAGGCCACGCGCCAGCAGGGACAGGACGTCCCGCTCGCGGGCGGTCAGCGCGTCGAGGGCCGTGGAGCGCTGCGTCCGGCTGGGCGGGGCCGCGGCGAAGGACTCGATGACCCGCAGCGTCACCGAGGGGTCGAGCAGCCCCCCGCCCGCAGCCACCGCACGCACCGCGTCGATGAGCTGCTCCGGCGGGGAGACCTTGAGCAGGAACCCGCTCACCCCGGCCCGGAGCGCACCCTCGAGGTACTCGTCCTCGCCGAACGTCGTCAGGACGAGCACGCGGGTCCCGGGGCTGGCGGCGAGCACCCGCCGAGAGCCCTCGATCCCGTCCACGTGCGGCATGCGGACGTCCATCAGGACGACGTCGGGGCCCAGCTCCGTGACCGCGTCGGCGGCCGCGCCGCCGTCGGAGGCCTCGCCGACCACCTCGATGTCGGGCTCGGCCGAGAGCACCATGCGCAGCCCCACCCGGACCATCGCCTCGTCGTCCACGAGCAGCACCCGGATCGTCATGACCACCTCCGGTCGATCGGGAAGAGCGCCTCGACCTCGAAGCCCCCGCCGGGCAGGGGACCCGCGTCGAGCGAGCCGCCGAACATCGCGGTCCGCTCGCGCATCCCCACGAGGCCATGACCACCGACCCGCCGCCCCTCGGTGCCGTCGGGGCCCTCGGTGTCCCGGTCGGTGACGCCCGAGGTGCCGTTGCCGCGGCCGTCATCCGAGACCACCACGCGAATGTCGTTGGCGCCGCGCCGGATCTGCACGTTCGCGGTGGCCTGCGGCGCGTGCCGGAGCACGTTGGTCAGGGCCTCCTGCACCACCCGGTATGCCGCGACGTCCAGTGCGCGGGGCAGGTCGCCGACGTCACCGCTCACGTCGAGGGCGACGTCGAGGCCGGCAGCCCGCACGTCGGCCACGAGGTCGGCGGCGCGCTGGAGCGAGGCCGGTTCCGCCGGCGGCGCCTCGCCGCTCGCGCGGAGGATCCCGACGGTGGCGCGCAGCTCCTCGACGGACTGCCGTCCGAGCCGCTCGAGGCCGAGCATCACGTCGCGCTCCACAGGCCGGCTCTCCAGCACGTCGGCGAGCTGTCGGCGCAGGCCCCCGATCTGGAGCGTCATCACGCTGACCGAGTGCGCGACCGAGTCGTGGACCTCCCGGGCGATGCGGGCCCGCTCCTCGACCACCGCGGCGTGCGCGCTCGACTCGCGCTGCGCGTCGATCTGCGCGGCCATCGCGGCGAGCTGGCGGCTGCGCTGCTGCTCCCGGCGCACGAGGGTGCCGGTCCACCACGCCGGCACGAAGATGGCGGGGAAGAAGATCGTGTCCCACGACAGGCCGTGCAGGAAGGCGTCGGTCACGGCGAAGATGACGACGCAGGCCGCGACGGCCACCCGCGAACGGCGCGGGCGAGCGGCATACCCCGCCCAGCCCACGGCGACGAGCACGGCGATCAGGCCGGCGCCGCCGGGGCCCGGCGCACCGAGCAGCGCGCTGAACGGGTAGGAGCACGCGACCAGCACCGCCCCTGTCGCGGGCCACCTCACGGCAACGAGGAACCCGGCGCAGATCCACGTGCCGGCGGCGACGAGGGCTGCGAGGTGCTCCCGGAAGACCGGGTCCAGCCAGGCCTCGTTGACGCTGAGCAGCCCGAGGAGCACGGCCGCGGCGCACGGGATGAGGCGCGGGTCGCGCAGGCGTGCGGCGGCGGGCATGGCGAAACCCTAGGGCGGCGCGGCCGGCGCCGTATCCCTCTTGGGGCGGACCGGTGGGCCGACCGGCTCCCCCTCGCGGGGGAGACCGGCTCGGGGCGGCTCGGGGGAGCCGCGCTGAGGCCCGCCGGCCGGAGGGTGGTCACGTCGCCGGGTCACGGCGGACGCCCGGACCGTCCGGGCCATCACACGAAAGGCACCACGATGACCGCCAGCTCGATCTCCACCGCCACCGCCAGCGCCACGGCACCGACCGACCCGCGCGAGGCCGGCCACTCCGCCGACGCCCGGCGCCTCTCGACCCGGGTGCTCCCGATGGTCGCCGGGGCGGCCCTGGTCGCCGCTCCCGTGCTCTGGTCGCTCGGCATGTTCACCTCGCCGCCGCAGGACAGCATGGCCGACGCCGACTACATCGCGTCGCTGGCGCGGGACACCACCCTGACGCAGGTCTCCGCGCTGTTCCTGCACTACGGCAACCTCGCCATCGCCCTGGGCATCCTCGCCGCGCCGGCGCTCGTCCGCGGAGCCCGAGGGGCCTGGGCCGCGGTGGTGGGGGCGATCCTCACGAGCATCGGCTTCGCCAACGTCTCGGGCCTGCTCCTCAGCGACTGGTTCAACGCCTCGACCGGCCGGCTGCTGACCTCGGAGCAGGCGGTCGCGGTCTTCCAGGGCGTCAAGGAGGCCTCGCTGTTCTGGCTCTGGGACGGTACGGAGCCGCTCAGCCTCGTCGGGCCGCTCGTCCTCTTGGTCGGGCTGGCCCGGGCCGGCGTCCTCGGCTGGTGGTCGATCGCGCTCCTGGTCGCCGGCGTCGTCGGCATCATGGTCTTCGCCGCCAGCGCGCCGGTCGTCATCGGGGCAGTGGTGCTGGTCGCCTTCTCGCCTTTCGCGCTGATCGGCCTGCGCCTCCTCCAGCGCAGCCGGCTGGCCCGCAGCTGACGTCTCCGGGGGCTGTCACCTCCTCCCTCTGGTTCGGGGTGTTGCCGCGCACTACATCGCGCGGGCAACACCCCGAACGCGCGTGAGGTGCGGGCCGGTGTCGGCTCAGCGCGGGCGACGCCTGGGAAGCTGCTTGACCCACTCGGCCGTCGAGGGCATCTCGTGCGGCATCCGACGGGTGGCGAGGTCACTGCGCGCGATGAGCTCGGCGAGGGGGGTGGTGGTCGTCGGGTGCGCGGCGATCGCGTCGTCACCGGAGAAGACGACCCACACCGGCTCGCCGGAGTCCTGGCGCGGGTCGAACGTCTTGAGCACCGACCCCTCCCGGACCGTCGCCGCGTGCTCGACGGCCCGCCGCCGGGCCTTCTGCCGCTCGAGCGCCTTCTTCGCGGCCGCCATCGCCGGGTCCTTCGCCTGCTGCGCGATCACCACGACGTGCGGGCCGTACTTCACGCCCCACTTGACGATGTTGCCGACCGCCTTGCCCCTGTCAGCCATGCTGCCTCCCTGATGTCCTCCCGGGTGTCTCACCCTAATCTCGTCGCATGACCCATGTGCAGCGCGTCGACTACACCGGCGAGGGACTCTCCGAGGCGGAGGTCGCACCCACGCCGTGGCAGCAGGCGCGGCGCTGGGTCGACGAGGCCCTGGCGCGTGAGCGCGACCTCGGCGACGTGCCCGAGCCGCTCGCGCTCTCCGTCGCCACCGTCGACGCCGACGGGCAGCCGAACGTGCGGACCGTGCTCATGCGGTTCTTCGACGAGCGCGGGCCTGGCTTCGTCACCAACACCGAGTCGGCCAAGGGCCTGGAGATCGCCGCCACCGGCGGGATGGCGGCGTCGCTCACCTGGCCCTCGATGTTCCGGGCGGTCCGCTTCCGCGGGCAGGCCCAGCTCATCGGCCGTGAGGAGGTCACCGCCTACTTCAGCAGCCGGCCCTGGGCGTCCCGGATCAGCGCCTGGGCCTCCCGCCAGTCCGAGCCGATCGAGGGCCGCGAGGGCCTCGAGGAGGCCTTCGAGCGGTATGCCGTGCGGTGGCCCGACCGCGGGGGCCCGCACGACGTGCCCGTCCCCGACTTCTGGGGCGGCTACCGCCTGCACTGCGACGAGGTGGAGTTCTGGGGCGGTCGGCGCAACCGGCTGCACGACCGGCTCGTGTTCACCCGCGTGACGGACGGGTCACTCGACGACGCGGACGCGTGGCGCATGTTCCGTCGCCAGCCGTAGCCGCCAGCTCCGTGGGGGTGCCTCAGCCCGTGGGGGAGGCTCCCGCGCGGCCGGCGGCGGCCCGCCTCTCCTGCCTCTCTTCGTCGCCCTCGTCCAGGGGGCCGTCGCCGTCCCGGTCGACCGCCTCGACGTTGCCGGAGCGAGCCGCCTCGCTGGGCTCGCGCTCCTTGCGTCGCAGCAGGAACCCGGACACGGACAGGATGATGATCGTGGCGGTGAGGATGCCGATGAGCCAGATCATGTCGGCGAACTCCGGCGTCCCGAGCAGGTCGGGCGCCTTGACCGAGAGCACCACGATCTCCTTGAGCGAGGCGATGATGCCGACGAGGATGAAGGGCTCGGCCACCAGCTCGCGCCGTGACAGCGTGGTGCGCACCGCGAAGAGCAGCTCCACCACGATGAAGACCAGCAGCAGGAGGTCCAGCACCTGCGCCGCCACGTCGGACACGTCGGCGGAGCCGAGCCTCGTGAACGTCCTGGCGGCCTCCACCAGCACCACGGCGGCGATGAGCAGCAGGATCGCGGCCACCACGAGGTAGACGACGTTCTCGGCCCGCTCGATGGCCTTCTCGGTCCACTCCTTCATGGGCGCATCCTTGCGCACGCGGTGTCCGCATGCCGGGAAACGCGGCTCGCGGTGTGGCCCGGCCGCGCGGGTCGCCAGTAGTGTGATGCGCACCACTCGAGATGCGAGCGCCACCGTCGCCGTTCGCCGTGAGGCCCACCCGGGGTCCACCAGCGAATCGCGAGGAGAAAGCCGTGTCCCACCCTCTCCATCCCGTTCTGGCCGAGGTCACCGAGCGGGTGACCTCGCGCAGCCGCGCCAGCCGCGCGGCATACCTCTCGCGGATCTCCGCCGCCGCTGCCGAACGCGGCCTCCGCCCCGCGCGCACCGCCCTCGGCTGCAGCAACCTCGCGCACGCCGTCGCCGCGTGCGGCGGCAGCGACCGCGCTGCCATGTCGTCCGACGCCGGTGCGAGCGTCGGCATCGTCACGTCCTACAACGACATGCTCTCCGCGCACGCGCCGTTCGAGCACTACCCGCAGGCCATCAAGGCGACGGCCCGGGAGGTCGGCGCGGTGGCCCGGGTCGCCGGTGGCGTGCCCGCGATGTGCGACGGCATCACGCAGGGCCGGGCGGGCATGGAGCTCAGCCTGTTCAGCCGCGACGTGATCGCCATGTCGACCGCGATCGCGCTCTCGCACGACGTCTTCGACGCGGCCCTGATGCTCGGCGTCTGCGACAAGATCGTCCCCGGCCTCGTGGCCGGTGCCCTGACGTTCGGCCACCTGCCGACCGCCCTCGTGCCCGCGGGCCCGATGGCCAGCGGCCGCTCGAACGCCGAGAAGGCCGAGGTGCGCAAGGCGTTCGCCGACGGCCGCGCGGGCCGGGAGGAGCTGCTCGCCTCCGAGGTGGCGTCCTACCACTCGCCGGGCACGTGCACCTTCTACGGCACCGCGAACTCCAACCAGCTGCTCATGGACGTCATGGGCCTGCACCTGCCCGGCGCCGCGTTCGTGCACCCCGACGACCCACTGCGCGCGGCGCTGACCGACGCGGCCACGCGGCGCGTCGTGGAGCTCGCCGTCTCGGGCGCGGGCTACGGCATCGGCGAGATCGTCGACGAGAAGGCTGTCGTCAACGGCGTCGTCGCGCTGCTGGCCACGGGTGGCTCGACCAACCACACCATGCACCTGGTCTCGATGGCGGCCGCAGCGGGCGTGCACCTCACCTGGGAGGACTTCGACGACCTCTCCGCCGCCGTGCCGCTCCTCGCCCGGATGTACCCCAACGGCCCTGCGGACGTGAACCACTTCCACACCGCGGGCGGCACGCCCTTCCTCGTGCGGACGCTGCTCGAGGCGGGGCTGCTGCACGAGGACGTGCAGACCCTCGCGGGGCAGGGGCTGTCGCGCTACACCCAGCGCCCGGTGCTCGACGAGGCCGGCGCCCTGGTCTTCGAGGACGCGCCCGCCGAGTCCGGCGACCACACCGTGCTGCGCCCCGCCACCGAGCCGTTCTCGCCCGACGGCGGCCTGCGCGTGCTCCGAGGCAGCCTCGGCCACGCGGTGATCAAGGTGTCGGCCGTGGCCGAGGAGCACAAGGTCGTGCAGGCGCCCGCGCGGGTGTTCACCGACCAGGTCGGCTTCCTGCAGGCCTTCTCCCGGCGCGAGCTGGACCGTGACGTCGTCGTGGTGATCCGCGAGCAGGGTCCGTCCGCCAACGGCATGCCGGAGCTGCACTCGCTCACCCCCTCGCTCGGGGTGCTCCAGAAGCGCGGGTATGCCGTGGCGCTGGTCACCGACGGCCGCATGAGCGGCGCGTCCGGCTCCATCCCTGCGGCCATCCACGTGACTCCCGAGTCGGTCCACGCGGGGCCGATCGCACGCGTCCGGGACGGCGACGTGATCCGCCTCGACGCCCTCGCGGGAACGATCGAGGTGCTCGTCGACCCGGACGAGTTCGCTGCCCGCACACCGGCAGTGCGAGTCGCGCCTCAGGAGTACGGCACGGGGCGCGAGCTCTTCCACGCCCTGCGTTCCGCGGTCGGCCGCGCCGACGAGGGTGCCCACGTGTTCAGCACCCTCTCCCCGCACGGCGCGCCCTCCGAGAACGCAGACCTCGCCCTACTCCAGACCCAGGAGCCCACGCTGTGACTGCCCCCGCACCCACCGACCAGAGCCGTGAGATCCGTTCCGGCGCCGACGTGCTCGACATCTCACCCGTCGTCCCGGTCGTCGTCGTCGAGGAGGTCGAGCAGGCGGTGCCGCTCGCGCAGGCGCTGCTGCGCGGCGGCGTACCGGTCATCGAGATCACGCTTCGGTCCGAGGCCGGGCTCAGGGCGATCGAGGCGGTGGCGGCGCAGGTGCCGGGCATGGTCGTCGGTGCCGGGACTGTCGTGACACCGGAGCAGGTCCGCCAGGTCAGCGACGCAGGGGCGCAGTTCCTCGTGACGCCGGGGTCGCCGCCTCGCCTGCTCGAGGCCGCGGTGGGCTCCGGGCTGCCGCTGCTCGCGGGCGCGGGCACGCTCACGGAGATGCTCACCATCGCGGAGGCCGGCCTGACCGCGATGAAGTTCTTCCCCGCCGAGGCGAGCGGGGGTCGGGCCTACCTCTCCGCGGTGGCCGGGCCGTGCCCCCAGCTGCGGTTCTGCCCGACCGGCGGGATCACACCGGAGAACGCCGCCGACTACCTCGCGCTGCCCAATGTCGGCTGCGTCGGCGGCTCCTGGCTGACACCGAAGGACGCCGTCGCGCAGGGCGACTGGGCCCGCATCGAGGCGCTCGCAGCCCAGGCGGCCGGGCTCCGTCCCTGACGCGCCGGCCGCCGAGCGGTCGCCCCGGCTCGGTCGCGCCGGCTCGGTCGCCCCGGCTCGGTCGCGCCGCCTCGTCGCCCAGAGACGCGAACAGCCCGCGGGCCTGCCCTCCGAGACGAGCGGAGGGCGGTGCGCAGGGGACGACCTGCGCGGCCCGCGGGCTGCGGTGAACTGCTGGGATTGCGCTTCTCGCGCCGTTGCCGTGCGCTGCTAGCGCGCAGCCACCTCACGCGTCCATGTAGAAATCACTTCTTGGACCACCTCCCTTCCGTGTGCCCCGACGATAAGCAGGGAGCTTCGGGCAAGGCAACAGGTTTCGTGTCGGCCCGGGTGGTCGGCTGGGTGGGTGGTCTGGCCGGCCGGTGTCAGGCCGTGGTGACGACGTCCTCGTAGGGCAGGCGGGGCAGCCGCTCGAGCCAGGCGTCGTCGCCGGGGTGGCCGATGTTCATCACGACCAGGGTCCGGTGCCGGCCGTCGGGGAAGAACTCGCGGTCTACGGCGGCGGCGTCGAGGCCCGTCATCGGGCCGGCGGCGAGACCGGCGGCGCGCACGCCCAGGGTGAAGTAGGCGATCTGCAGGGCGGCGTTCAGGGTGGCTGCGGACTCCCGGACCCGATCGTCCGCTGCGAACAGGTCGCGGGCGCCGGGGAAGTGGGGGAAGGTCCGGGGCAGCTCGTCGTGGAAGTCGAGGTCGGCGGCGAGGATCGCCACCAGTGGGGCCGAGCCCGTCTTGGCCTTGTTGCCGTCGGCCATGAGGTCGACCAGTGCGCCCCGTGCCTGGGGCGAGCGGACCAGCACGATGCGCAGCGGCTGGTTGTTCATCGACGTCGGGGCCCACTTCACGAGGTGGTAGATCGCCTGCACCTGCTCATCGGTGACCGGCTCGTCGCTGAAGGTGTTGGCGGTGCGCGCCTCTCGGAACAGCAGGTCCTGCGCGGCCTCGTCGAGCACGAGCGGCCCGGCGAACTCGGCCTCGTAGGCGGTCAGGGAGGTGTCATGGGTCTGCGTCATGGATGGTTGAACAGTCAACGATAGGCCCACCATTCCCGGCACGATGTGATGTGTGCCGCAGGGCTCAGCCCCGCTGGCCGCTCCGCCCGGCGCTGTGCTGCGCCGTGGGCGTGGAACCGTCCCACGGGCAGCCGCACGAGCCGCGGACCACCACCCGCGTGGGCAGGATCTGCGGGTGGACGTCGTGGGTGCGCCCGCCGATCCGCTCGTGGAGGCGGATGGCCCCCCAGCGCCCGAGCTCGGCCGTGGGCTGGCGGACCGTCGTCAGGCCGGGCGCGACGTACCGCGAGGCCATCAGGTCGTCGAAGCCGACGACTGCGATGTCCTCCGGTACCTGCACCCCGCGGCGGCCGAGCAGGGCCATGGTGGCCAGGGCCAGCTCGTCGTTGGCGCAGACGAGCCCGTCGACGCGGCCGGGCTCGGCCAGCAGGGCGCCGAGGATCTGCGGGGCCGACTCCTCGTCGAACCACGCCGGCACCGGCGGCAGGGCCTCGCGCTGGCCGGCCTTCGCCAGGGCGGTGGCGAACCCGGCATACCGTTCGTGGATGTCGTAGGAGGCGTCCGGGTCTCCGGCGAAGACCAGTCGGGTGCGACCGTGGTCGAGCAGGTGGCGGGTCAGCTCGGCCGCGCTCTCGCGGTTCTCGATGACCACGCTGTCGCAGCCCTCGAGCCGGGCGCGGCCCAGGAGCACGGTCGGCGTGCTGCGTGCGAGGGTGCGCACCATCGCGTCGCTGGCGGTGCCATGGGTGAGCACCAGCCCGTCGACGCGCGCCAGCAGCGTGCGCAGGGTGGTGTCGAGGTCGGCCGCCGTGCCCGAGAGCACCACGACCACGGACTGGCCGTACTGCGCCGCCGTGGACTCGAAGCCGGCGAGCAGCTCGGCGAAGTAGGGGCCGGTGAGCCCGGGCAGGACGAGCCCGTGTGCCTCGTGGCGCGTGACGTCGAGCGAGCGGGCAGCAGCCCGCAGCGGCACGTAGTCGAGCTCCTCCACGGCCCGCAGCACCTTCTGGCGCGTGACCGGTGAGGTGCGCGCCGAGCCCTGGAGCACGCGCGAGACCGTCGCGATCGACACGCCGGCCCGCTCCGCCACGCTGTAGATCGTGACGGGACGGTCCTGTGGCGGTGAACCGCTCACGGCGCTGCTCCCATGGGCAGTCACCCTGCCCGCGCCACCCACAAAGCACAAGGGCGCGGCCGGTCCCGGCCGCGGGAACACCTCAGCCGACCCGCTCGAAGGGCTGGGGGATCGCGTCGAGCAGCGTGCGGGTGTAGTCGTCGGTGGGGTTGCGGATCACCTCCAGGGCCGGCCCCTGCTCGACGACGCGACCGCCGTTGAGGACGATGATCTCGTCGGCGAGGAGCCGGGCGCTGAGCAGGTCGTGGGTGATGTAGAGGACGCCGAGGTCGCGCTGGTGCACGAGCTGCTGGAGCAGCTCGAGGATCTCCGCGCGGATCGACACGTCGAGGCTCGAGATGGGCTCGTCAGCGACGATGAGCTCGGGGTCCGCCGCCAGGGCTCGCGCGATCACCACCCGCTGCCGCTGGCCGCCGGAGAGCTCGTGCGGGTAGCGGTCGAGGAAGCGGCTGCTCGGCGTGAGCGCCACCGTCTCGAGGAGCTCGGCCGCCACGGAGTCGGCCTCGTGCGCCCCGAGGCCCCGGTGGTTGCGCAGCGGCCGGCTGAGCGCGTACCGCAGCGGCAGCGCCGGGTTCAGCGAGGAGTACGGGTCCTGGAAGACCATCTGGACGTGGCGGCGGTAGTCCCGCAGCCGCCGCCCACGCAGTCCATCGACCGGGATCTCCTCGCCGTCGGAGGAGGTGAACCGGATCGACCCGGTCGTCGGCCGGTCCACACCGGTGATCATGCGCGCGAGGGTCGTCTTGCCGCTGCCGCTCTGACCCACCAGGGCGGTCACCTCGCCGCGGCGCAGCTCGAACCCCACGTCGGTCACGGCCTCGGTGCGCTGGACGCGCAGGCCTCGACGCCGTTCGTACACCTTGCTCACGCGGTCGACGGTGAGGAACACCGGGGCCCGCCGGGCGCGGTCGGACTCCGCGCTGGTCTTGACGAACTCCGGGCCCGCGAAGACCCGGGTGGGCTCGGGCAGGCCGACCACGGCCTCGGCCCCGGGCCGGCGCTGCAGCCGTGCCACATGGCACGCGACGGCTCCCTCACCGAGCGGGGCGAACTCCGGCTCGGTCGTGGTGCACCGCTCGATGGCCTCGGGGCAGCGCGGCGCGAACCGGCAGCCCTCCAGCGACCGGCTGAGGTCCGGCGGCCGACCCGGGATGTACGTGACCCGGACCGTCTCGGCACGAGGGTTGCCGTACGAGCCGAGCAGCCCCTTGGAGTACGGGTGGAGGGGGTCGGCCACGAGCCCGCCCGCGGGCTGCTGCTCGGCCAGCCGGCCGGCATACATCACCAGGATGCGGTCCGAGAGCTCCATGACCGTGCCGATGTCGTGGCTGATGAACAGCACCGCGAAGCCGAGCTCCCGCTGGAGCCGGCGCACCGCGTCGAGGATCGAGCGCTGCACCACGACGTCGAGGCCGGTGGTGGGCTCGTCGAGGAGGACGAAGCGTGGCCGGTTGGCGAGCGCGAGGGCGAGGTTGACCCGCTGCTTCATGCCCCCGGACAGCTCGTGCGGGTAGGCGCTCGTGAACTTCGGGTCGATCATCACCATCTCGAACAGCTCGCGGACGCGCTCGCGGACGGCCTCGCCGCGCAGGTCGCTGTGCTCCTCGATGGCGTCGCGGAACTGGGCCTCCACCCGCATCACCGGGTTGAGCGAGTTCATGCTGCTCTGGAACACGGTGGCGATGTCGCGCCAGCGCCGCACCCGGAGGTCCTCCTGTGAGGCGGTGGTGATGTCCTGGCCGTCGAACGTGATCGAGCCGCCACTGATCCGGCCGGGCCGCTCGAGGAGGCGCAGCAGCGCCATGGCGAGGGTGCTCTTGCCGCTGCCGGACTCGCCGATGAGGCCGACGAACTCGCCGTCGTGGATGTCGAGGCTGACGCGGTCGACGGCGGTCAGGGACGCCTGGCGCTTGGGCTCGTAGCGGACGCTGAGGTCGCGCACCTGGAGCAGGGTCATGACAGGTCAGTCCTCTCGCAGGTGCGGGTTGCTCAGCAGGTCGACGCCGAAGTTGATGAAGGTCAGGCAGGTGATGAGGAGGGCCAGCACGAGCCCGGGCACGAGCACCCACAGCCAGAGCCCCTGTGCCACAGCGCCTTGCGCGTCGGCCTGGTAGAGCATGGTGCCCCAGGACACGGTGTTGGGGTCGCCCAGGCCGAGGAAGGACAGCCCCGCCTCCGCGCCGATCGCACCCGTCGCGGCGCCGACGAACCCGGCCGCCACGAGCGAGGTCATGCTCGGCATGATCTCCCGGAAGATGATGCGCCCCGACCCCTCGCCGGCGAACTTGGCCGCGGTGACGAAGTCGCGGTTGCGCAGCGTGATGATCTGCGCGCGCTTGGCCCGGGCGTGGCCGGCCCACGAGGTGATGCCGATGACGAAGACGATCAGCGGCACGCCGCGCACCTCGGAGTAGGCGACGAGCACGATCATCAGCGGAAGCACCGGCACGACGAGGGCCACGTTGGTGACGAAGGACAGGATGTCGTCGGTGAGGGTGCCCTCCTTGTAGCCGGAGATCATGCCGATGACGAGGGCGATGGCCGTCGCGGCGAGCCCGCCGAACAGGCCGACGAGGAGCGAGACCCGAGCGCCGTAGACCAGCTGGGAGAAGATGTCCCCGCCCTGGGTGGTCGTCCCCAGCAAGTGCTCGCCGCTCGGGGGAAGCAACGGGGCGAAGTCGGTGCGGGTCCCCTCGTAGGGGGCGATGACCGGTGCGAACACCGCGACCAGGACGAAGCCGAGCAGCATGATGATGCCGACACGGGCCTTCGTGCTGCTCCAGATCAGGCGGTACCAGCGCGTGTCGGAGGCCGAGAAGTGCTCCTCCACGCTGCCCAGGGGCAGGTCCACCGTGCCGCTCTGGGCGACTCCTGCGCTCATGACTCAGCCTTTCTCGCTCGCGGGTCGAGCACTCCGTAGAGCAGGTCGGCGATGAGGTTGGCCACCAGGACACCGACGATGATGAACAGCAGCAGGGTCTGCAGCAGCGGGAAGTCGCGGTTGCCGATCGCCTCGCCCATGAGCCGCCCCATGCCGGGGTAGTCGAAGATGGTCTCGACCAGGATCGAGCCGCCGAGCACCCCGCCGAGGGCGATCGCGAACCCGGTGACGCTGGGCAGCAGCGCGTTCCGCGCGGCATACCTCAGCGCCACCACCCGGTCGGGAAGGCCCTTGGCCCTGGCCAGCCGGATGTAGTCCTCACCGAGGTTCATCACCATGGTGTTGCGCATGCCGAGGATCCAGCCGATCGGCGCGGTGACGAGCAGCGCCACGGCCGGAAGGACGGAGTGGTATGCCGCGTCCGCGATGAACCCGGCGTTCCACCCGGGGGTGGCGGTGCTGTAGCCGCCGGCCGTCGGGAACCACCCCAGGACGTAGCCGAAACCGAACAGCAGCAGCAGGGCGATCCAGAACGACGGCAGCGTGCCCACGAACGTGGAGCCGAGGGTCACGATGCCGTCGAACCGCGTGTTCCGCCGCCACGCGGCGTACGCGCCGAGGGTCACCCCGATCACGAAGGCCAGGACCTGGGTGACCCCGACGAGGACGAGGGTCCACGGGACCGCCTGGCCGATGACCTCCGTCACGGGGTACGGGTAGTAGGTGTACGAGAGCCCGAAGTCGCCGCGGGCCAGGGCCTGCAGGTAGGCGACGTACTGCTCGAGGAGGCTGCCGTCGGGCGCGCCGAGCATGGCCCGCATGGCCTCGACCGCCGCTGGGTTGAGCTGGGTGTCCTTGCCCGCGAGCTTCTGGACCATCACCTCGGCCGGATCCCCCGGCTGCATCCGCGGAATGACGAAGTTGAGGGTGATCGCGGCCCAGAGCGTCGCGAGGAAGAACCCGATGCGGCGGGCGAAGTACCTCATGCGGGCCGCCTGTCAGCTGTCCGAGCCCGGCGCGCGCAGACGCGTCAGGATCAGCAGCCGGTCGTCAGAGGGCTGGGCATAGGGGTCAGCCTCGCTGGGCCAGCCGACGGCCTTGTCGGAGTTGTAGATGATGCGGGCGGGCGCGTAGATGAGCGAGGTGACCGGGTACTCCGTCATCATCGTGTTGACGAGGTCGCCGACCAGGCGCTTCTGCTCCGCCGGGTCTACCGTGGCGCTGAGCTCCTCGACGGTGGCGTCGACCTCCGGGTCCTTGTAGCGCTGGACGTTGGGGAGGATCGTCGTCTTGGTCGGGATCTGGTTCGACGCCAGCTTGGCTCCGAGGTTCTTGGCCACCTCGCAGCCGCCGTGGAGGTACTCCAGCAGCATCTGGTAGTCGCCGGACTTCTTCTGCGCGTCAACGGACTCCGGCGCGGTGGCGACGACCTTGGACGTGACGCCGACCTCGTTGAGGTTGCGCACGATGACGTCTGCCATCGCCTGGTAGTCGATCCAGCCGGCCTGGACGCTGAAGGTCAGGGTGAGTGGCGAGCCGTCGGGGTTGGTGCGCTTGCCGTCCGCGCCCTTCGTGTAGCCGGCGGCGTCGAGCAGCTCGTTCGCCTTCGCCGGGTCGAACTTCGTGACGGTCTCCTGCTTGGCGAGCTCCTCCGGGAGCAGCTTGGCTGCCAGCGGCAGCTTGAGCCCGGTCTGGCTGGCGGGCTTCATGATCCCGTAGGTGCCCTTGTCGGAGATCTCCTGGCGGTTGATGGCCGGGGCGAGTGCCTCGCGGAACTTGGCGTCGGTGAAGGGTTTCTTCTCGACGTTCGGGCTCAGCACCGTCGTGCCGTTGGGGGCGTAGTAGAAGTGGTTGGTCTTGGGGTCGGCGTCGACGAAGGCGCGCTGCGGGTTGGGGATCTCCCCCCAGTAGGCGTCGAGCTGGCCGGAGCGGAGCTTCAGCGAGGCCTGCGCGGCGTCGAACTGCCCCTCCAGCACGAGCTGCTGAACCTTGACCTTGTCGGCCTGCCAGTAGTCGGCCCGGCGCTGCAGCACGAGGCGACGGCCGTTGTAGCTGCCGACCTTGAACGGCCCCGTCGCCACCGGGTTCTTGTCGATGTACTTCGACGCGTCGCCCACTGCGGAGTAGACGTGCTCCGGCAGGATCTGCAGCTTGATCAGCTCGTCGAACTTCGGGGCTGCGTTACCGCCGAAGGCGATCCTGACCTGGTTGCCCTCGGCGGTGACCGAGGTCGCCGCGGCGCCGAAGGTGTCGTTCCACAGACCGGCCCGGTCGATGCCGGGGTACTTCTTGCCGAGGTTGAGCGTGAAGGCGACGTCCTTGGCGGTGAAGGGCTTCCCGTCGCTCCACTTCACGCCCTCTCGGATCGTGAAGGTCAGGCCCTTGGCGCCGTCGGTCCACTCGAAGTCGGTGGCCAGCCACGGGGTCACCTCGCAGGAGAGGCCGTTGCGCACCATGAGCGGCTCGTAGAGCCAGGTCTTCGTCAAGGCGTTGGGGGAGTAGGGGTTGTAGTCCACCAGGCCGCCGATGGTGTTGGGCGCGTCGGACGGGAAGGTCAGCTGCTTGATCATCCCGCTGTCACCTCCGGCACCGGAGCCGCCGGCCGTGGAGCTCTGGCAGGCCGCCAGTCCGAGCGAGGCGCCGACCGCCACCGCGACGAGAGAAACGCGCTTAGTCACCATTGACCAACCTCCGGGAGTGGGAATTTCCCGCCACCATAGGAGCCAAAATGTAAGCGCTGTCAATGCTCTTGACCATGTAAGTACTTTCATGGTCAATGCTCGTGCTCAGGCTCTGAGTTTCATTTATTTACAAGCCATTTCGATGTGGGTGTGCCGTCTGGGCGCTGCTATACAACTCGTGTGCCTCCTCTGCAGACGGCCCCTGAGACGGGCTCACGACCCACCTACACCAGCCGGGCCGACGTGCGCGCGGTCTTCACCGACAGCGCCTGCCTGGCCCGCCTCGACGCCGGCGGGGTGAGCCTGTTGCAGTACCCCGCCACGGAGCTCGAGGCCGGCCCCGCCAACCTCTGGCTACGCCGCCACGACGCCGGCTCGGTGGCGGTGGTCCCGCTGCTCGGCCCAGGCTCCCCCAGCAGCGTGGCGTGGACCGACGCCGGCCCCGTGGTGGCGGGTGCCTGGGAGGGCCTGGAGTACCTCGCCGCGTTCGCGCTCGCCGACGACGCGCCGCGGTGGACCTGGACCGTGGAGGTGTCGAACACGGGCGGGACCGACGCGACCGTGGACGTGGTCCACACCTTCGACCCGGCCCTCGCGCCGTACGGCGCGGTGCGCACCAACGAGTTCTACGTCAGCCAGTACCTCGACATCTCGCCCGTCGACACCGAACGCCACGGGACGGCGCTGGCGGTCCGGCAGAACATGCCCGGCCCGACCGTCCCCTGGCTGGTCCTCACCGCGCACCGGTCCGGCGCGGGCTGGGCCACGGACGGCCTCCAGCTCGTGGGGGAGGGCCAGCGGGGTCCGGCCTTCACGGCGCTCGCGCAGCCGGCCCTTCCCTCGCGGCGGCTCCAGCACGAGCACTCGCTCGTCGCGCTCCAGGACGCCCCGGCGACCCTCGAGCCCGGGGGCCGTGTGGCCACCGGGTTCACCGGCTGCTTCGCCGCCGACCATCCTGCGGCGTCCGGCCCTCCCGACGCCTCCACGGCCGACGCCGCCGCGACCGACGCGACCGACGCCACCGACACGGCCGCTGCCGCCGCCGCTGTGGCGGCCGGTCGTGCCAGCAGCTCCGGGGGCGCCCGCACCCAGGGCGCGGTGACGGCCACGCTGTTCAGCCACAGCCCTGCAGTCGCCTCGCTGGACCTCGACGAGGACGAGCTCGCGTCCGTCGTCGGCAGCCCGGCAGAGCAGCACGTCGAGCGCGACGACGAGGGGCGGGCGCTGGCCTGGTTCACCGACGACGGCGCGCACGTGGTGACCGCGTCCAAGGAGCGCGCCGTCCTGCGGCCCCATGGCCACATCCTGCGGACGGGCGACGCCCTCGTTCCCGACACCGCCGGGCTCACCTCGACGGTGTGGATGTCGGGGACCTTCCACTCCCAGGTGACCCGCGGCCACGTCGGTCGCGACCGCATCCTGTCCACCCGCCGCGGCTACCTGGGGCTGAACCGCGCCCACGGGCTGCGGGTGTTCGTCGAGGAGCCCGGGTCGCCCACCGGCTGGGCCCTGCTGGAGACCCCGAGTGCCTGGAGCGTCGCGCCGCAGCAGTGCCGCTGGTGGTATGCCGCGGAGTGGGGCACGGTCGAGGTCACCTCCAGCGCGCCCACCGCAGCCCACGAGCTCGGTCTCGAGGTGCGGTGGCTCCGCGGCACCCCGCGCCGGCTGCTCGTCGCCGCCCACGTCTCCCTCGGTGGCGACGACGGCCAGGACCAGGCTCCGCTCTCGGTCACCGTGGCGCCCGACAGCGTCCGCGTGTCGGCCGCCGGCAGCGCAGGGCCCGCCCTGGAGATCGCGGTGGTCGCAGGCGGCCTCGAGTCCGTCGACTCCGACGCGCCACTCTTCGCCGACAGCCGCTCGCGTCGCCTGCCGTGGCTGGCGCTGACGGCCCAGGCGTCGCCCGCCTTCGCGCTGTGCCTGACCGCTGCCGCAGCGGACACAGCGGGAGAGGACCGCCCCGAGCCCGGGCAGCACCTGGGCGCGGCCTGGGAGGAGACGGTGCCGCACGGCATACGCATCGGTGCACCCGACGCCTCGGGGCTGGCCGGGGAGGTCTCCAGCCTGGACACCGTGCTGCCGTGGTTCGCCCACAACGCCCTCGTGCACTACCTCTCGCCACGCGGGCTCGAGCAGTACTCCGGCGGCGCCTGGGGCACCCGGGACGTGTGCCAGGGGCCGGTGGGCGTGCTCACCGCCCTGGGCCGGCGGGACGAGCTCAGGGACGTCCTGTTGCGGGTCCTGCGAGCCCAGAACGCCCGCGGCGACTGGCCCCAGGCCTTCGAGTTCCTCCCGCCGGCCCACTCCGCCGGCCAGCACGACTCGCACGGCGACGTGGTGTTCTGGCCGCTGCTGGCGGTGGGCGACTACCTCCAGACCACCGCCGACGCCTCGCTGCTGGGCGAACGCGTGCCGCTGGTGGGCGACGACGGGCCGACGGAGGCCGTCGCGGTGGTCGAGCACCTGCGCCGGGCCCTGGAGCGGGTCAGGCAGATGCGTGTGCCGGGCACGCCGCTGCCGGCGTACGGCCACGGCGACTGGAACGACTCGCTCCAGCCGGCCGACCCGCGGCTGGCCGCGCAGATGGTCTCGACCTGGACGACGGTGCTGCTCGTGCAGGCCCTGCGCTCGCTCGCCGCCGGGCTGCGCGCCTGCGGCGTGGAGCACGACCTCGCCGCGGAGGCCGAGGGGGCGGCCTCGGCGGCGCACGCCGCGCTCACCGACGTGCTGCTCGTCGACGGCGTCCTGCCGGGGTATGCCGTGTACGCCGAGGACGGCGGCGAGGTCGAGCCACTGGTCCACCCCCGAGACCAGCGCACCGGGCTCACCCACGGCGTGCTGCCGTGGATCCACGCGATCACCGCTGACCTGCTCAGCCCGCAGGACGCTCAACGTCACCTCGAGCTCATCGACGAGCACCTGCTCGGGCCCGACGGCGCCCGGCTCTTCGACCGCCCGGTGCGCTACTCGGGAGGGCCGATGTCGGTCTTCCAGCGCGCCGAGTCCAGCACCTTCTGGGGTCGCGAGATCGGCCTGATGTACATGCACGCGCACCTGCGGTACGCCGAGGCGCTCGCCCGGTTCGGTGACGCGCCGGGGCTCTTCGCAGCGCTGACCCAGGCCGTCCCTGTCGGCATCACCGACCGTGTGCCGCAGGCACGACCGCGCCAGAGCACGACCTACTACTCGTCCTCGGACGGGGTCTTCGCGGACCGCTCCGACGCCTCGGCCCGGTACGCCGACCTGATGCGCGGCGAGGTCGCCCTCGAGGGTGGCTGGCGCGTCTACTCGTCGGGGCCGGGGCTGTTCCTGCGCCTCGTGACCGAGACGCTGCTCGGGGTGCGGCTGCGCGGCGACCGGGTGGAGGTCGACCCGGTGCTCGACGCCCGCCTCGACGGCCTGACCGCCTGTATGCCGCTGGGGGACAGGCGGATCCGCGTCACCTACCGGGTGGGTGCCGACGGGAGCGGCACCGGAGCCGGTGTCGCAGCCGTCGAGGTGCGCGGGCGGGCGGTCGAGACGACGCCGCTCTCGAACCCCTACCGCGCCCCCGGGGTCTCGGTCGCCCTGGACGACCTCGTCGCCACCGACGGCACCGTCGAGGTCACGGTGGTGACCCGGTGACCGACCGTCCCTGGCTCGACGCGAGCCTCCCGGTCGCGCAGCGGGTCGAGCTGCTCATGGGCGCGATGACCCTCGACGAGAAGGTCGGGCAGACCCACCAGGTCGCCAACATCCACCCCGAGGCCGACGCCGACGCCCTGCGCGGCGCGACGATCGGCTCGAGTCTCTTCGCCAGCGGGGCGACCGGCGGCAACGAGCGGGACGAGGGAGTCCTGGCCTTCAACATCGACGCGGCCCAGCGGCATGCCGTCGAGGGGAGCCGGCTGGGCGTCCCCGTGCTCTTCGGCCGTGATGTCATCCACGGCCACCGCACCGTCTTCCCGATCCCGCTCGGCCTCGCAGCCGGCTGGGACGAGGACCTCGCCGAGCGGGCCGCCGCGATCGCCGCGCACGAGGCCGTCGTCGACGGGGTCGCGTGGACCTTCGCCCCGATGGTCGACATCTCGGAAGAGCCCCGCTGGGGACGGGTGGCCGAGTCGCTCGGCGAGACCCCTGTGCTGAGTGGGCGGCTCGCTGCCGCCATGGTGCGCGGGTTCCAGGGCTCCGACCCGGGCCACCCCGACCGGGTCGCCGCGTGCGCCAAGCACTTCGCCGGCTACGGACTCTCTGCCGGCGGCCGCGACTACGACACCGTGTCGGTGGGGGAGAACACCCTGCGGAACCTGCACCTGCGCCCCTTCAAGGCTGCTGTCGAGGCCGGCGTCTGCACGGTCATGGCGGCCTTCAACGACGTCGACGGGGTCCCCATGCATGCCCACCGGCACCTGCTCCGCGACGTCCTCAAGGGCGAGTGGGGCTTCGACGGCGTCGTCGTCGCGGACTGGAACGGCATCGGCCAGCTCGTCCACCAGGGTGTGGCCGAGAACCTCCGCGACGCCGCGCGCCAGGCCATCGAGGCGGGCGTCGACCTCGACATGTGCTCGGGGTCGTATGCCGCGCACCTCGCCGACCTCGTCCGCTGCGGCGAGGTGGACGAGGCCCTCGTCGACGACGCGGTCCGGCGTGTCCTGACGCTGAAGTTCCGGCTCGGCCTGTTCGAGCGGGCGTACGTCGGCGAACCGAGCCGCGGCAACGCCCCGACCCCGCAGACCCGTGCGGTGGCCCGCGCCGCCGCGGAGGCGGCACACGTGCTGGTCTCGAACGACGGCGTCCTGCCGCTCGACCCGGCCTCTGGTGTCGTGCACCTCACGGGGCCCTTCGTCGAGGCCGGCGAGGAGCTGCTCGGCACGTGGACCCTCGACGGCCGAGGAGAGGACGTCGTCCCGCCGGCGGCGGCCTTCCGCGAGCGGCTCGGCGAGGACCGGCTGCTCCTGACGGACGGCAGGTTCAGCGACCGTGCGGTGCAGCAGGTCCGGGGCGCCGACGTGACCGTCGCGCTCCTGGGCGAGCACCCCTGGCGCTCGGGCGAGGCCAACTCGGTCAGTGACATCGGCCTGCCCGCCGGCCAGCTCGACGTCCTCCGCCAGCTCGCCCGCATCGGCAAGCCGCTCGTCGCCGTCGTCTACACCGGCCGGCCGCTCGAGCTGGGCGAGGTCATGGGCCTCGCCGACGCCGTGCTGGTCGTCTGGCACCCGGGCGTGGAGGCCGGAAGCGCCCTGGCCTCAGTGGTGTTCGGCGACGCCAGCCCCCACGGACGACTGCCGATGACGTTCCCGCTGACCACCGGGCACATCCCGACCAGCACGCACCAGCGCCCCACCGGGCGCCTGATCGAGCGCCACGAGGACGACCGGCTCGGGCGCTACCTCGACGACCTCGTCTTCCCGCGACTGCCGTTCGGCCACGGCCTGACCTACACCACGTTCGAGTACGGCCGGCCGCGCCTGTCGTCAGGGGAGCTGCCGCTCGCCGGCGAGGTGGAGGTCGAGGTCGACGTCACGAACACAGGCGACCGCGCGGCCCGCGAGGTCGTCCAGCTGTACTTCCGCGACCCCCTCGCCGAGGTCACCCGTCCCCTGACGGAGCTGCTCGACTGGCAGGCGCTCGTGCTCGCGCCCGGCGAGAAGGCGACGGCGCGGTTCCGGCTCACCGCAACGCAGTTCGCCTACTACGGACGCGACAACACGTCGCGGACCGACTCCGGCGAGATCCTCCTGCGGGTCGGGCCGGACGCCCTGCGCGGCGAGAGCCTCTCGCTCCGCGTCACCACCTGACCCGGGCACCCATCCTCCACCACCCCGTCCAGGCACCACCCCGCACGTCCCCTCACGGCACATCCCTCACGGCACATCCCCACCCCCTGATGACTCCAACGGAGGAGCCATGATCGAGATCACCGACCGGCAGATCCTCATCGACGGCAAGCCACGGGTGGTGATGTGCGGCGAGATCCACTACTTCCGCGTGGCCCGGGAGGAGTGGGAGCAGCGGATCCTGCTGCTGAAGGAGGCCGGCTGCCACGCCGTCGCGTCCTACATCCCGTGGCTGTGGCACGAGCTGCCCGACGGCACCGTCGACGTCACCGGGGCCACGCGCCCCGAGCGGGACGTCGCGGCGTTCATCGACCTGTGCGCCGAGCACGGGCTGTGGTTCGTCGCGCGTCCGGGGCCGTTCGTCATGGCCGAGCTGAAGAACGAGGGCCTGCCCTACCGGCTCTACACCGAGCACCCCGAGATCGTGCCGGTCGGCTGGGACGGCAGGCAGACGCCCTCGAGGACCGTCGACTACCTGGCGCCGGCCTACCTGGAGGAGTGCGACCGCTGGTATGCCGCGATCATGCCCCTGCTCGCGGAACGTCTGCAGCCGGCGGGTGGCAACGTCATCGCCGTGCAGCTCGACAACGAGATCGGCATGCTGGCCTGGGTCACCAACAGCCCGGACCTCACCGACCACCTCGTCGAGGACTTCGCCCGGTGGCTCGCGGGTCGTCATGGCGGCGAGACGCCGTACCCCGTTGCGGCGCAGGACATCCGATCACCGCAGGAGGAGTGGGCCGGGCCGTTGCGCCAGGACCTCGCCGAGTTCATGCGCGACCGGTTCCGGCGCTACGTCGAGGCACTGCGCGAGATGGCCGAGCGCCAGGGCGTCGGCGGCGTGCCCTTCCTCGTCAACATCCACGGCACCGAGGGCGGCAGCGGCGAGCCCTTCCCGATCGGCATCAGCCAGCTCGTCGACACCTACTCCGGGGTGCCGGGCGTGCTGTCCGGCTCCGACCACTACATGGGCGACATGACGCTCAACACGACGACCGACCTCTACGTCATCAACGCCTTCATGGAGGCCGTGCACGGGCCCGACCAGCCCACCACCTCGCTGGAGTTCGAGGCCGGCTCGGGTGACTACGGCGGCGGTGTCGACAACCAGTACGACCCGTCCACCGTGGACCTGAAGACCCGGCGCTCGCTCGCCCAGGGCAACCGGATGATCAACTACTACCTCTTCGCGGGCGGCATAAACCCGCCGCTCGAGGAGCCGGTGGGGGACGGGAACGACCGGATCAGCTTCACCGGCGAGCGCCACGGCACAGCAGCGCCAGTCGGGCCGGAGGGGCAGCGGGGGATGACCTACGCGCGCACGCGCGAGGTCGTCCGGGCCGTGACGCTGCACGAGCCGTGGCTGGCCCGGATGAGCGAGGAGCGCGACGGCGTGCAGCTCGGGCTGGTCCTCGACGCCTACGCCACGGAGTACCACCACCCGGGCAGCGCCCTGATGACCGAGGTGGTCGAGGACCTGCGAAGGCACCGGGGCGCCGGGCCGCGGCGCGCGCTGGTGCGCTCGATGCTGCTCGCCGGCTACCGCTTCGGTGCCGTGCACCTCGAGCGGCACGACCCCACCGGCGTCGTCGCCCTCTCCAGCGGGCGGTTCCTCTCCGGGGCGGTGCAGCGCCGGCTGGCCGCCCACGTCGAGGACGGTGGCGGGCTGCTGCTGCTCGGCCGGGTGCCGGAGCGCGACCTCACCGGGGCGCCGTGCACGGTGCTGGCCGACACCCTCGGCATCAAGGCGGGCGACCTCGCCTGGGGGAGTAGCCACTACTACCCGTCGGTGGTCGCCCACGGCTGGGCGGCACCCTGGCCCGAGACCCGGGTCGGCTGGCGCCAGG
>NZ_DATBMI010000227.1:0-10915 GCF_036554925.1 Pedococcus sp. | reverse complement strand
GTTCTTCACCCGCTTGACGAAGGCGTCGACGTCGCCGCCGTCGGCCTTGATCCGGTCGAGCATCTCGAGCACCGACTGGTTGGCGCCGCCGTGCAGGGGGCCGAACAGGGCGTTGATCCCTGCGGACACCGAGGCGAACAGGTTCGCCTGCGCCGAGCCGACCAGCCGGACCGTGGAGGTCGAGCAGTTCTGCTCGTGGTCGGCGTGCAGGATGAGCAGCAGGTCGAGCGCCTTGACCATGTCGGGGTCGAGGTCGTAGGGCTCGGCCGGGAAGCCGAACGTCATCCGCAGGAAGTTCTCGGTCAGCGACAGCGAGTTGTCGGGGTAGAGGAACGGCTGGCCGACGCTCTTCTTGTAGGCGTAGGCCGCGATCGTGGGCAGCTTCGCCATCAGGCGGACCGTGGAGATCTCGACCTGCTCCTTGTCGAACGGGTCGAGGCTGTCCTGGTAGAAGGTGGACAGCGCGGACACCGCGGAGGACAGCACCGGCATGGGGTGGGCATCGCGGGGGAAGCCACCGAAGAACGCCTTGAGGTCCTCGTGCAGGAGCGTGTGGCGGCGGATGCGCTGGTCGAACTCGGCGAGCTGGTCCTGGGTCGGGAGCTCCCCGTAGATGAGGAGGTAGGACACCTCGAGGAAGCTGGACTTCTCGGCGAGCTGCTCGATCGGGTAGCCGCGGTAGCGCAGGATGCCCTGGTCGCCGTCGATGTAGGTGATCGCGCTGCTGCAGGAAGCCGTGTTGACGAACCCGGTGTCGAGGGTGACGTTGCCGGTCTCCTTCAGGAGCTTGGAGACGTCGTAGCCGTTGTTGCCCTCGGTGGCCTGGACCAGGGGAAGGGAGAGCTCTTTGCCCCCTGCGGTCAGCGTGGCTCCGGTCCCGTCGTTGCTCATCAACCCATCCTCAGTGTGTTCGTGGGCACCCTGGCGTCCCGCGCCGAGCGCAACAGCGACGGTACCCCAGGAGGCGCCGGGCAGGAAAAACGGGGCAGGGCCACCACGCGGTCAGCGCAGCCGCTGCACGGCCGCCGCGATGCGCTCGTCCGCGGCAGTCAGCGCGACCCGCACGTGCTCGGCCCCCGCCGTTCCGTA
Organism: Pedococcus sp.; assembly: GCF_036554925.1. Lineage (NCBI taxonomy): Bacteria > Bacillati > Actinomycetota > Actinomycetes > Micrococcales > Intrasporangiaceae > Pedococcus > Pedococcus sp. Next base: position 9,826 of record NZ_DATBMI010000227.1, on the reverse strand, counting down.
GAAGGTGCCCGGGGCTGCCAGGATCCCGCGATCCGCAAGCCAGCCAAGGGTTTCCCACGCGTCCTGCCCGCGGGTCACCCAGAGGTACAGCCCAGCCTCGGAGTCGTCGACGCGAAAGCCGGATGCCTCGAGAGCGGCTCTGAGCGGCGTCCTGCGGGCGCGGTAGCGCTCCTTCTGCTCGGCGACGTGCACGTCGTCGTGCAGCGCGGCCGTCACCGCCCGCTGCACCGGGGTCGGCACCATCATGCCGGCGTGCTTGCGTACCTCGAGCAGCTGGCGGACCACGGCCGGGTCACCCGCCACGAACGCCGCGCGGTAACCGGCCAGGTTGGACTGCTTGCTCAGCGAGTAGACCGCGAGCAACCCCTCGTGGCTGCCGCCGGTCACCCGGGGGTCGAGGATGCTCGGCGTCGTCGGCGGCTCACCCTCGGCACCGCTCGGCTCACGCCAGTCGAGCTCGGCGTAGCACTCGTCACTGGCGACCAGCACGCCGTGGCGCCGGGCCCACGCGACCACCTTGGCGAGGTGGTCGACGCCCAGGACCTTGCCGGTGGGGTTGCCGGGGGTGTTGAGCCACAGCAGCTTCGGCGTCGTCGCTCGTGTCAGGGGCCCGAGCGCCGCCAGGCCGTCGACGACGACCGGGTCGGCCCCCGCGAGCCGTGCGCCGACGTCGTAGGTGGGGTAGGCGATGCGCGGGAAGCCGACGACGTCCCCCGCACCGAGACCGAGCAGCGAGGGCAGCCACGCCACGAGCTCCTTGCTGCCGATCGTCGGCAGCACGGCGTCGGGGTCGACGTCGGGCACGCCGCGTCGGCGGGCGAACCACCCGGCGACGGACTCCCGGAGCTCGGTGGTCCCCCAGGTCTGGGGATAGCCGGGCGCATCCGCGGCGGCGCGGAGGGCGTCCTGCACGACGGTCGGTGTCGGGTCCACGGGAGTGCCCACCGACAGGTCGACGACGCCTCCCCCGGGCAGCGCGCCGGAGACGGCACTCGCCCGCTCCCGGAAGGGGGCGAGCGAGTCCCAGGGGAAGTCGGGCAGCCGCAGCATCAGCGCGCGGGCCGGGCGGACGGCGGCAGCCTCACTCGTCGTGCTCCTGGGGGGGCAGCGCGGAGATGATCGGGTGGTCCTTGTTGATCAGGCCCAGCTTGGCGGCGCCTCCGGGGCTGCCGAGGTCGTCGAAGAACTCGACGTTGGCCTTGTAGTAGTCGGCCCACTGCTCGGGGACGTCGTCCTCGTAGTAGATCGCCTCGACCGGGCACACCGGCTCGCAGGCGCCGCAGTCCACGCACTCGTCCGGGTGGATGTAGAGCGAGCGCTCACCCTCGTAGATGCAGTCGACGGGGCATTCCTCGATGCACGCCTTGTCCTTCAGGTCGACGCAAGGCTGGGCGATCACGTAGGTCATAGCGCACATACTATGCATCCGTGTCGGACCTCGTCGCAGCGCTCCCCGTCGGGTCTCGCGTGGTGGTCCGGTGGCAGCTCGAGGCCCCTGACGCGGCGACCGGCGCCACCCTCACCGACGCGGTCGGCACGCTCACCACCCGCGACGACGAGACCCTGACCGTGGACACCTCGCGTGGGCCGGTGGTCATCGACCGCCGCCGCGTCGTGGCCGCCAAGGAGGTGCCGCCGCGCCCGAGCCGTCGGGGAGCTGCCCACCTCGCGCTGACGGTCGCCGACCTCCAGCGGGTCATGATGCCCTCCTGGGGCGCCGCCGAGCGTGAGTCATTGGGCGACTGGACGCTGCGGGCGTCCTCGGGCTTCACCCAGCGCGGCAACTCGGTGGTGCCGGTCGGGGACCCCGGCGTGCCGCTCGCCGACGCCGTCGCCCGGGCAGAGGGCTGGTATGCCGCGCGCGGCCTCCCGGCGAAGTTTGCCGTCGCGGGACCGCAGGGGTTCGACCCCGCCGACGACCCGCTGGGGGCGCTGCTGCTGTCGCGCGGCTACACGGTGGGGTCCGTGACCCTCGCCCTCACTGCCACCACCGCGGCCGTGGCGGCGGCGGACCCGGGCGGGCCGGCCGTCGTGACGCACGCGGAGCCGACGGAGGCCTGGCTGGCCGCGTACCGGCGCACCCGCGCGACCGTTCCCGGCGCCACGGAGGCAGTCCTGACGGGCAGCCCGCGCCAGGTGTTCGGGCACGTCACTCCCGGTGGGGGCCTGTCCCAGCAGCTCGGCCTGCGCGCCTCGGACGCGGCCGGCACGGCGCCGATCGCGCTGGGACGCCTGGGGATCGCCCACGGGTGGGCGGGGCTGGGCGCGGTCTGGACGGACCCGGCATACCGGGGTCGCGGCCTCGCGGCACACCTCACGGCACGGCTGGCTGCACAGGCCGCCAACGACGGGATCCGGCTCCTCCACCTGCAGGTGGAGGACGACAACGCCGCCGCCCTCGCGCTGTACCGCCGCCTCGGTCTCGACGTCCACTCGTCCTACGCGTACCTCACCTCGCCGGAAACCCGGTAGCCCACAGGCCGCTGTGCCGCGAGGCTGTCGGCATGACCTCACGGATCTCGCACACCTCCATCGACTCCCGCGACGCCTACGCCCAGTCCGTCTGGTGGTGTCAGGTGCTCGGCTTCTCCGAGGACCCGCGCGACCCGAACGAGCCCGGCCACGAGGAGTGCATGATCTTCTCCCCCGACGGCCGCACCCGGGTGCTGTTCATCGAGGTGCCGGAGGGCAAGGCCGTCAAGAACCGGCTGCACCTCGACCTCACGCCGACCGACCGGACGCGGGAGGAGGAGGTCGAGCGGGTCATCGGCCTCGGCGCCACCGTGCACCAGGACCTGCGGACCGAGGACGGCGGCGGCTGGGTCACCCTGCTCGACCCCGAGGGCAACGAGTTCTGCGTGCTGCGCAGCGAAGCCGAGCGTCCCGACCCCTACGCCCACCTCGTCCGCTGACCCGCTGCACGCCTCACTTCGGGTTGGTGCAGGTGACCTTGTCCTCGGGGATGTAGTGGGTGGAGAACGAGGAGCGCTTCACCTCGGCGCCGTTCTTCTTGAAGATGCGCGTGACCGTGACGTCGAAGCCCTCGCTGGGCTGCTGCGGCACACAGGCGGCCGACTTGTCGACGATCGACTTGGGCTTCACGACGTTGCGGCGGGGCCCCTTGACGGCCTCGATGTCCCAGACCTTGGCGCCGTGGAAGGTGACGGTGAGGGCGTTGCCCGAGGTGTAGGCCTGGATGAGGATGCCGGTGCCGGTGTCGTTGGTCCACTTCTGGTCGACGCCCGGCCACGAGACGGTGGCCTCGCGACCCTCGGGGTAGCGGGAGATGTAGAAGCTGTGCGGGTGGTACTCCTCGATCCGCGCGCCCGAGAAGAAGACCGCGTTGAACAGGGTCGTCGACACCTGGGAGACGCCGCCGCCGTAGCCCTCGACGAGCCGGCCGTTCTCGATGACCGGCGCCTTGGCGTAGCCCTTGGCCGCGGTGCGCTGGCCGAGGGTCTCGTTGAGGCTGAACTGCTTGCCGGGGGCGACGAAGGTGCCGTTGAGGGTCCGCGCCGCGATCTTGATGTTGTTCGTCCGTGGCGGGTTGTCGGGGAAGTACGTCGTGAACGTGGAGATCGGCTCCCGCGGCGCGATCTTCCTCGCCTCGGCCGTCGTGAGGTCCGGCTGGAGGACGACGGTCTTGACCGTGGCGGTGCGGTTCGGGGAGGTGAGCGCCGGGCCGAAGGCGGTGACGAGCGACTTCTGGTCGATGCCCAGCCCGGTGGCCGACGGCACGACGACCGCCTTGCCGCCCCGGAGGGTGAAGGACGCGTCGCGGGGCTTGGACTCGATCCCGCGCTCCTCGGCGGCCTTGCGCACGGCCGCGAGCAGCGTGGCGGTGTCGTAGGAGGGGACGAGCTTGCCGTCGTCGCCGGACCGCAGGCTGAGGGCCGGTGCGAAGTCGGCGGGCTGCAGCACCAGCGTGGTGGACCCCACCGCGACCCGGACCGGACCCGACATCGCGGGTGTGGCGAACTCCGTGTTGACCCGGTTCAGCTCCTCGGCCGAGATCTTGGGCTCGACCGGCTCGACGACGCCCTTGACCGGCGCGGAGGCCGGCCACGCCCGGGCGATCTCCTCAGCGGTGGCGTCGACCTGGACCTTGGCGCCCACGACCGGGGCGACGAGGCGGACCTTGCCGCCGGGAAACGCGATCGACCCCTCCTGGGCGCCCTTGTCGACCGACTTCGCCGACTCCGTCAGCACCGCCCGCAGGCGGTCGCGGGCGACATCGGTGCGCAGCGGCTCGTCGTCGCCACCGTTGAGGTGGTTCCACACGTCCGCCGGCTTGAGGGAGAACCCGGTCAGGCCCTGGAGCGTCTCCTTGATGTCCAGGGTCAGGCCGGCGGCCGCGGGGTCGACCTCGACCGTCCGTGCCCCGAGCACCACGGAGACCGGCGCCGACGCGCGCTCGGCGAGCTGGCGCTTCAGGGTCGCCTCCGCGTCCTCCGGCGACTTCCCGCCGATGGGTATGCCGGCCACGCTGGCGTTGGCCGGAACGTGCCGCCCGAGGAAGACGGCCATGCCGATGTAGCCGGCCGCCAGGACCGCGAGGGCGAGCGCCAGCCGCAGGGCGGCCCCTCCACGATCTCTACCTTGCACGGCCACCCTCCCACTCACGACTGCACCCCGTAGCGGCTGCGGTAGTACACCAGAGCGTCACCGGGGTGTTCGGCAACTCCCAGCGACACTACTTCGCCCACGACGATGCTGTGGTCGCCGGCTGCGTGGATGTCGGTGGTCTGACACTCAATCGTTGCCAAGGCGCCCTCGAGAAGGGCCACACCGGTCCTGCCCCTCGCGTGCGGGATGCGGTCGAGCTGGCCGTGCAGGGGGCGCCCCTGCGTCGACAGCCAGTCGGCGGTGCGCCGCTGCGACGAGGACAGGATGCTCACGCCCCACACCCCGGACTCTGACAGGGCGTCGTGGAAGCGCGCGTCGACCTCGACGCAGACCAGCACGAGCATGGGCTCCATCGACACCGAGGCCAGGGCGTTGGCGGTCATGGCGTGGTCGTGCCCCTGCCAAAGGGTGGACAGCACGGTCACGCCGGTCGCGAAGCGGCCCATCGCCAGCCGGAACAGGTCCGGGTCCGGGGCACTTGTCATCCCGGGACCTCCCGCAGCAGCGACGCCGCCCGCGGAAGTGAGGCCGGCGGCGGCAGGAGCTCGCCCGTCGCAGGGTCGAGCCGTGCGAAGCCCTCCCGGCCCGGCAGCCGGGCAGCGATGTCGTTGGACAGGGCATAGCAGCCGTCGGCCACGCTCACCTGGGTCCGGTGCTCGCGCAGCGCCGCGGCCTGCAGGGGCAGCACCGAGGGGTCGACGACCTCGTGGCTCACCGCCCCGTCGTCGACGACCGACGGAGGGAATGCCTCGGCGGGGCCGGGGACGCGCCAGCCGGACGACGCCGGGACGTGCTCGGCCAGCCAGGCGCGGTCCTCCACCGCCCACGACCGGGGCGTCAGCACGGCATACAGGTGGGGGCGGTCGCCGGGGGCGAGCGACGCCACCGCTGCGCAGGTGACCCGGTGGGCCTGGATGTGGTCGGGGTGCCCGTAGCCGCCGTGCTGGTCGTAGGTGACGACGACGTCGGCGCCCGTCTCGCGCACCACGTCGGCGACCAGCGCCGCCGCCTCGCCGACGTCCGCCTGCACGAAGGCGCGGGGGTGCTCCGCCGTGGGGGTCCCGGCCATCCCGGAGTCGCGGTAGCGCGAGGGCACACCCCGCTCCGGCGCCTCCCCCAGCACCCGGTGTCGCACTCCCAGCGCGGCCATGGCCCGGCGCAGCTCCTCCCGGCGCCAGGGGCCCAGGGCGTCGTCCCGGTCGGAGGCGAGGCGGGCCAGCTCCGCCGGAATGACCTCACCCTCCTCCCCGAGCGTGCAGGTGAGGACGTGGACGTCGTGGCCGAGCCGGGCGTAGTGGGCCAGCGCCACCCCGGTGGCCAGTGTCTCGTCGTCCGGGTGGGCGTGGACGAAGAGCAGGGTCTCTCGCCGCTGGTTCACCGGACGGTGGTCCCGGCGAGGTCGACGAAACCGCCGAGGGCGTCGTTGGCCGCCAGGCCGGCCACCCGCGAGCCCGCGACGTAGAGGGCCCGGCGCTGGGCGAGGGCGACGTAGACACCGCGGCTGGCCAGGCGGGCGTCGAGCTCGGCCCAGGCGGCGTCCCGCTTGGCGTCCTCGGGGATGGCCGCGATCGCGGTCATCCGCTCGTTGGTCTTCGGGTCGGCGTACTGGCCGTAGTTGCGGCCAGAGCCCGCCGCCGAGAGGTTGATCCGGCTGTCGAACAGCGGCGGCACGACGGTCGAGGCGGAGGGCCACGCGGGCGCCCAGGTCGCCCAGACCACGTCGCTCTCGCGGATCCGGCCCGGCTTGGAGACGGTCGTGAAGTAGTCCTTCCTGATCGGCTGGAGGGTGACGTCGAACCCCCCGGCCTCCCAGCCGTTCTCCAGCGCGGCCATCGCCTTGTCGGCCGTCGGCGTCGACCGGTAGGCGACCCGGAGCTTCACAGGAAGGGTCAGGCCGCTCTCCTGCAGCAGGGTGCGGGCCGCGGCGGGGTTGCCCCTGGTGCCGGCGCCGAGGGGGTCCTGGCCACGGTGGCCCGGGAGGTTGGGGCCGATCAGGGAGTAGGAGGCGCTCGCGGTCGTCGTGCCCCCGAGCGCGGTGACGTACCCGTCGCGGTTCGTTGCGATGGCGAACGCCCGGCGCGCGTCGTCGGTGGACAGGGCCCCGCTCCTGACGTTCACCGCGAGGTAGTCGACGAGGCCGGTGCGCGCGTTGACCGACCGTCCCCGCAGGTTGTCGGAGCCGAGGATGCTGTGCTGCATCGCGGGCGGCGCGGAGTCGAGCGCCACCGCCGCCTGGTTCTCCTCGTCGTCGGCGAGGATGTGCTGGGCCGCCGTCTGCGACTCGACACCCTCCTGGTAGCGGATCCGTTCGGGCTGGGCCTTCCGGATGCCGTCGGACGCCTGCTTCCAGTGGGGGTTGCGCACGAAGGTCCCACCCGTGCTCGGGTCCCACGCACCCTGCAGCTGGTAGGGCCCGTTGGAGAAGACGGCGTGCTCCGACTTCCCCCGGTCGTCGGCCTTCGCCTTGAAGGGGGCGAACGACGCGAGCGACACCATCTGGTCGAAGTCCGCCCGTGGCTGGGCGAGCCGGAACGTGATGGTCCGGCCCGAGCAGCGGACCGCCTTGTCGAAGCCCGCCTTGCCCGCAGAACCGTAGGGCCCGGCGTACGTCGACGAGCCATCTGCCTTCCGCGGGACATCGAGCACTGCCAGCGGGTACTTCAGCCCCTCCGAGGCCGCGGGCTCGGCGAAGTTGCGGGCCACGCCGTACTTCACGTCCTCACACGTGACGGTCGAGCCGTCCTGCCACCTGGTGTCCGGGCGCAGGGTGAAGGACCAGGTGCGCTGGTCCTTGCTCGCCGTGCCGGTGCTGGTGGCCAGGTCCCCGACCAGCCTGCGCTGCGAGACGGCATCAGGGCCGGGCGGGTAGGCCGTCAGGGTGCGTGAGAACACTCGGCCCGCGAACGCCATGTCCTTGGTGGAGCTCATCCGCTGCGGGTCCCAGGTGGCCACGGGGCCCAGGCTGACCACGGTGAGCGTACGGTCCCCGGAGTCCGGCGCCAACGGGCCGGCCGAGCACGCGGCTGCGGCCAGGCTCAGCGCGGACACGCCCGCGCCCGCCACCGCGCGCACGAGGCGCGGGCGGCTGGGACGCGGGCGGACGGGGCGGCCCGTGGGTCGTCGCATGATGGCCCTCAGCACCGCCTACTGGTTGCGCGCGCGTGCCGCCGTCCGGGCTCGCACGGTCTGGTCGAGCTCGACCTTGCGGATGCGCACCGCCTCGGGCGTCACCTCGACGCACTCGTCCTCGCGGCAGAACTCCAGCGACTGCTCGAGGCTCAGCTTGCGGGCGGGCACGATCTTCTCGAAGTTGTCCGCCGAGGAGGCGCGCACGTTGGTGAGCTTCTTCTCCTTGGTGATGTTGACGTCCATGTCGTCGGCGCGGCTGTTCTCGCCGACGATCATGCCTTCGTAGACCTCGGTGCCCGGCTCGACGAACAGCGTGCCGCGCTCCTGCAGGTTGACCATGGCGTAGGCCGTCACGGCCCCGGTGCGGTCGGCCACGAGGGACCCGCTGGTGCGGGTGGTGATGGTGCCGAACCACGGCTCGTAGTCCTCGAACACGTGGTGCGCGATGCCGGTGCCGCGGGTCTCGGTGAGGAACTCGGTGCGGAAGCCGATGAGGCCGCGCGAGGGCACCAGGAACTCCATGCGGATCCAACCGGTGCCGTGGTTGGTCATCTGCTCCATGCGCCCCTTGCGGGCGGCGAGGATCTGGGTGATCGCGCCCAGGAACTCCTCGGGGGTGTCGATGGTGAGGCGCTCGACCGGCTCGTGCACCTTCCCGTCGACCTCGCGGGTGACCACCTGCGGCTTGCCGACGGTGAGCTCGTAGCCCTCGCGGCGCATCTGCTCGACGAGGATGGCCAGCGCGAGCTCACCACGGCCCTGGACCTCCCACGCGTCGGGGCGCTCGGTCGGCAGGACACGCAGCGAGACGTTGCCCACGAGCTCCTTGTCGAGGCGGTCCTTGACCATGCGGGCCGTCACCTTGGCACCTCGGACGCGGCCCACCATGGGGCTGGTGTTGGTGCCGATGGTCATCGAGATGGCCGGCTCGTCGACGGTGATGACCGGCAGCGGGACGGGGTTCTCGGGGTCGGCGAGCGTCTCGCCGATCATGATGTCGGCGATGCCGGCGATGGCGATGATGTCGCCGGGGCCGGCCTCCTCGGCGGGCTTGCGCTCGAGCGCCTCGGTCATGAGCAGCTCGGTGACCTTGACCCGCTCGACACTGCCGTCGGCCTTGCACCACGCGACCTGCTGGCCCTTGCGGATGGTGCCGTTGTGCACGCGCAGCAGGGCGAGGCGGCCCAGGAAGTTCGAGGCGTCGAGGTTGGTCACGTGGGCCTGGAGGGGCGCCTCGTCGTCGTAGGTCGGCGCCGGGATGGTCTCGAGGATGGTCGCGAACAGCGCCTCGAGGTCGTCGCCGTCGGGCAGCCCGCCGTTCTCGGGGCGGTTCAGCGAGGCGCGGCCGGCCTTCGCGGAGGCGTAGACGATCGGGAAGTCGATCTGGTCCTCGGTGGCGTCGAGGTCCATGAAGAGCTCGTACGCCTCGTCGACGACCTCGGCGATGCGCGAGTCGGGGCGGTCGACCTTGTTGATGCAGAGGATGACCGGCATCTTCGCGGCGAGCGCCTTGCGGAGCACGAAGCGCGTCTGCGGCAACGGTCCCTCGGAGGCGTCGACGAGCAGGACCACGCCGTCGACCATCGACAGGCCGCGCTCGACCTCGCCGCCGAAGTCGGCGTGGCCCGGGGTGTCGATGATGTTGATGGTGACGCCGTCGGTGAGGCCGGCGTCGGCCGCCGCCTTGCCGGCATACCGGATGGCGGTGTTCTTGGCGAGGATGGTGATGCCCTTCTCCCGCTCGAGGTCGCCGGAGTCCATCGCTCGCTCGTCGACGTGCTGGTGCTCGCCGAACGCGCCGGCCTCCCACAGCATCTTGTCGACCAGCGTGGTCTTTCCGTGGTCGACGTGGGCAACGATGGCGACATTGCGGATGTCACCGCGGGTCTTGATGGGCATAGGGGACATTCTCTCAGGGATTTCGCCATGCTCCGAACCACGCACGGCTCCTGCGTGAGCACACCCACAAGCCCACCCACCCGCCGGTATGCCGAGTGGCCGGCTCCCAGCCCGGCCCTCCTGCGCGCCTCAGGGGCCGAGGCGCTCCTCGACCGCGCGCACGATGGGGAGG
>NZ_DATBMI010000193.1:0-32684 GCF_036554925.1 Pedococcus sp. | reverse complement strand
AGCCTGTGGAGGTGGTGGGCTATCCTTCCTTGGCGCTGCCCGACAGGGCGGCGACTGCCACGGGGTGTGGCGCAGCTTGGTAGCGCGCTTCGTTCGGGACGAAGAGGTCGCAGGTTCAAATCCTGTCACCCCGACCACTTGCACAACCGCAGGTCACGGCCACCATGGCCAGGCACCGACGGCCTCACGTCCGGCCTCACCGCCTGAGCCGGGCAGACGCCTGCGACGATGTCCGGGTGAACGGTTCCGTTGGCGTGGTGCACGTGACCGCAGCCCCTGGGGAGTCCGGGGCGACGGAGTCCGCGACGATCTGGGCTCGCGCGAAGGCGCGCCGCGACCTGGAACCAGAGCCGGCAACAGCCGGGGAGACCATGCCTGGAATCCGGCGGCGCCTCAGCATCGACGGAGCAACGCTGCTCCTTGCTCGGCGCGACGGCCGGCCCGTGGGATTCGTCCTGCTCGCCCCCCGCACCCGGACTGTGGAGATCTTCTACCTCGCCGTTGACCCGGACGCGTGGGGCGGCGGAGTGGCGACGCGCCTCCTCCTCAGTGCGGAGGACCACGCGCGACAGATCGGCCGCAGGACGCTGGAGCTGTGGGTCATCGCCGACAACGAGCGCGCCATCCGTGTCTACGAGAGATCAGGGTGGGTCGGTACCGAGGAGGTGCAACGGGATCCCTCCTCGGGGCGACTCGAACGACGGTTCCTCAGACACCTTCGCTAGGTGCGTGCACCAGGCACCCTCCGACGCGTCCTGGTACGGCGTTCCGGCCTGAAGGACGCGCCGCCCCCGCCCCGTGACGCGCGATCCGTCGAATGTGCCCGGTCGTCGGATCCTGGCCGGACAGGGACTTCACGACCCGGGCGGCCGGTGTCCTGGAGGCCGAGCTCAGGCCAGATGCCTCTCCGGCAGGTTGAACTCGGCCCAGACCGTCTTGCCGTCGCGCTCTGCTGTGACACCCCAGGCCGAGCTCAGCACGTCGACAATGTGCAGTCCCCGACCGCGCAGGGTGGTCGACCTGGGGCGCGCGGGCCCTTGCGGGTGGTCGAACGAGAGGTCCCTCACCGACAGGGTCAGCGTTCCGTCGAGACGACCCAGTGAGACCGTGAACGGCGTCGCGGCATGCATGACGGCGTTGGTCGCCAGCTCGCTGACGACGAGCCGGAGGACGTCCACCTCGCGAGGCAGCTCGTGCTCGGTCAAGTGCTGTGTGACGAACTGTCGGGCATCGGCCACGTGTACGGCGTCCGAAGCCCAGCCAGCACGGTGCATCCACGGGTCCGGGATCGTCATCGTTCGACCATGCTCCTGAGTCTCGTCAGCGCTCACCTCGAGGTCGCCGACGGCGAGGTCTGGGGCATGGACGGCCTGTGGACCCCACTCTGCCCCCATGCGGCAGCCCATGCAAACGGCCCGGTGCGCGAATTCGGGAGTACGGTGCACTTCACGGCCCTTCCCGCACTGGCCGTCCTGAGCCGGGGACGGGTCCATGGTGAGCGAATGACGAGAGACGGCGGGCTGGGCCCGGCGCAACACACGTTCGGCGACGTTGGCACTCGCCTCGAGGAGCTTTGCCTCTCATGCATCCGGGACGGCGGCGTGGACCGCGCAGGACTCGCCGTCATGGCCAGCGACGGGACGCCGGAGACGGTCTACGCCACCAATGGGCTCTCCGCACGCGTCGAGGACCTCCAGTTCACCCTCGGCGAGGGCCCGTCGTCCGACGTCGCGCGCTCCGGGGCGCCCTGTTCATGCCTGGTCTCGACGCGGAGGCCCACCAGCTGTGGCCGACCTCCGCCAGGGAGGTCGCCGCGGCCGGCGTGGCCGCACTCTTCGCGTTTCCCATCCGCATCGGCGCCATCTCCTTGGGCACCCTCGAGCTGCACCGTCGGACGCCCGGGCCGCTGAGCACGACGCAGCTGGCACACACCCTCGCGGTCGTGGACACCGCCGCCTGGCTGATCCTGGCCATGACCGCCGGGGACTCGACGGCACCGTGCCCGACGCGACCTATCGCATGCTCGTCCACCAGGCAGCAGGAATGGCCATGATCCAGCTGGACACCACCATCGACGAGGCACTGCTGCGCCTGCGCGCCCTCGCGTACTCCGGGGGAATCCCGATCAACGACCTGGCAGCCGACATCGTCAGCCGCCGACGCCGACATTCCAAGGAGGAAGAAATGACCTCAGTCAGCTCCGGAGCCGGCCAGGCTGATACCCAGCGGTACGTCCTGCTTGCCCAGCGCTTCGTCGCCCTCGCCGACACCCTCGTTGACGACTACGACGTGGTGGACCTGCTCGACCACCTCGTGGGCTCGTGCGTGGACCTCCTCGACGTGAGCCAGGCGGGGCTCATGCTCGCGGATCCCCTGGGCACGCTCAGTCTCGTCGCATCCTCCAGCGAGGCAACCCGCCTCCTCGAGCTGCTGCAGGTGCAGACCGAGCAGGGACCATGCGTCGAGTGCGTCCGAACCGGAAGCCCCGTGTCCGTCACGGACCTGCGAGCCGAGACCCAGCGATGGCCCCAGTTCGCCGCATCCGCCCTCCAGGTTGGCTTCCGCTCCGTCCAGGCCCTCCCGATGCGGCTGCGCGACGAGACCATCGGTGGTCTCAACCTCTTCAACGCCGACGACCGTCCACCGCTGAGCCTTCCCGAGCGGAAGATCGCCCAGGCCATGGCCGACGTCGCGACGATCGGCATCCTTCAGCAGCGATCCGTCGACCGCTCATCGCATGTTGCCGAGCAGCTGCAGGCCGCCTTGACGACCCGCATCGTCCTCGAGCAGGCCAAGGGCGTCCTGGCCGAGCACGGTCAAGTGGACATGGACACCGCGTTCGCGGCACTGCGGGTCTTCTGCCGCACCAACCGCACCACGCTCGGAGCCGTCTCCGCTCGCATCGTCCGGAGAGACCTGTCGCCTGGCGAGGTCCTGAGCACTTCCCTGCGCACGTCCGAACAGGACACCGGGAACGACAACCCACATCGGACCACGCGCGGAACGGACAACGGGCAGAGATGACGCCGCACGGCGCGCGTCACCCGGCGCGCGTCACCCGGCGTGGTTCGAGCGGATGGCGATGGCGGCCAAGGTGCCACCTCGACTGTTGACGAAGTCCTATAGTGCGCGAGGGCCGCGGTCGCTGGGCGGCGCACACCATCCAGGGGGACCACGTGACGTCACGCTCACTCATGCACCGCGCCCTTGCTGCCCTCGCGGCGGGAGCCCTTCTGGTCGCCGGGCTGGCCGCCGCGGCACCGACCGCACAGGCAGCCGACGCCACCGCACCGGTCCTCACGGGGCTCACGGTGACACCGCGCACGGTAGGCCCGGACCAGGTGGTCACCGTCAGCTACGAGACCTCCGAGGAGTCGGGGACGCTGGCCGAGGTCGTCGTCTCGTTCAGGTTCTGGCCATTGACGTACACGGCCAGGTCCGCGCCGGGGTCGGTCCCCACCTCGGGGTCCGTCAGCCTGGTCATTCCCCAGGGCGCCGCCAACGCGGTCTACGCGCTGGTGTCGGTCAAGCTCACGGACCCCAGCGGCAACGCGTCGTACGCCGGGCGAAGCGGCTCGATCACCTACAGCGCCGGCGCGGTCGGGCCGTCAACCCACAGCCTGCCGTTCGCTGACGGTGACGTGACGCTGACCGGCTCCACCCGGGACACCGCCGCTCCGTCGCTCACCGCCCTGTCCCTCGCCGACCCGACGCTGACGGTGGGCGAGTCGGCGGTTCTCCGCTACGCGACGCAGGACGCAAGCCAGCTCCAGGCGGTCGTGGTCAGCTACCGGAACGCGGCGAAGGGCTTCTCGGTCCAGGTCATCGCCGATGCCGCCGGGTTGCCCCAGTCCGGCGACGCGACGCGCGTGATCGCCCCGTCGTTCGCGAACGGCACCTACGACGTGACCGGCGTCCGCGTCACCGACCAGTTCGGCAACGCGGCGTACTACTCGGCCGGCGGGCAGGTCACGGGGAGCACCCCGACCACGTCGCACACGTTCGACTTCGACGCCCTGTCCTTCACCGTGTCCGGGTCCACCGCCGACTTCGACCCGCCCACCCTGACCGGTCTCGGGAAGCCCACGTCACCCGTCCGGTCGGGCGCAGCGGTGTCACTCGCCTACTCGGCCACCGACGCAGCAGGCAGTCTGGGATCAGTCACGGCACAGTTCCAGGACTACGGGGGCAACTCCTTCACCCTCACCCGCGCGGGTGCTCCGCTGAGCGGAACGCTGACCGGCACCGCAGCCCCAGCACCCAACAACGCCAGGGGCGACTACACGCTCTCGTGGGTTGCGGTCGCCGACCCGGCAGGGCGCCGCGCCGTGTACCACCCGGACGGCCGAGTCGTCCGCAGCGATGGCGTGGACGCGCACGCGCTGGACCTCAGCAGCCATGCGGTCAGGATCGCCACCGTCCCCGCAGCTCCTGCGTGGATGTCGGTCGTTCCGGCGCCCGGATCCGCCACGGTGACCTGGGACGCCCCCGACGACGGCGGCACACCCATCACGGGTTACACCGTGACCGTGTCGCCCTCCGGAAAGGTCGTGACGACGAACGGCAGCGCGGGCAGGACCTCTGTCTCCGGGCTGGCCAACGGCACCACCTACACCTTCACAGTCCGTGCCCGAAACGCCCTCGGAACCGGTCCGGGCCGCAGCCTCAAGGGCCTCCCGCGCCGGTTCGGCACGCGGATCCTCTCCCCGGGCGACTTCGATTTGGACGGTCGCAACGACATCCTGGCCGTCAACGGCTCGGGCAGGATGATCTTCTACCGCGGCAACGGGCGCGGCGGCTTCGCCGCGGCGGGGAAGGACATCGGCGGCGGCTGGCAGATGAACCGCCTCGTCTTCACCCGCCAGGGGCCGCGTGAGGGCGGGCTCATGCCGGACGCCTGGGCGGTCCGGTTCGACGGAAGTCTCATGGCGTACGGGTCGGAGGGTGGGTCGGGCCGCTTCCAGTACGCGGACCTGCGCGGCACGGGCTGGGATAGGTTCGACAAGGTCATCACGTCGGGCGACTTCACCGGGGACGGCTACCCCGACGTCATGGGCATCACCGACTCGGGCGATCTCTACTTCTACCGCCACAAGTGGCAGACCGGCTCGTTCTACGCGGGTGTCCGGATCGGTCGAGGCTGGAACGCCTTCACCCAGGTCTTCACCATGGGCGACCAGACCGGCGACGGGCGCAACGACCTTGTCGCCGTCATGAAGGACGGCACCCTGTGGCTCTACGCCGGCAACGGCCAGGGCGGCTTCGCGGCAGCGGGCCGGCGCATCGGCAGCGGTTGGGGCGCTGTCCGGGCCGCGTTCTCGACCGATTTCGACGGCGGCGGACCCGACCTGCTCACGGTCGACGCCAAGGGCGACCTGCGGCTCTACCGCGGGAACAACCGCGCTGGTCTCAGCTACCGCGGAGTCATCGGGAGGGGCTGGCAGACCTTCCTCTGATCCAGCCGCCGTTCGGCCTCCGGCGCGCCAGGGCCGGCCGTCGCGAGCGCGCCAACGGGACTCATCCCCACGGCGGCATCGAGACCCAACCGGATCCAACCGAAACGTCTCGGACACAGCCCTCCCGTGCCACCCTGAAGCTGGGGAGGGAGGATTCCGATGCGTACCACCACCACCTCCACTGCACTCGTCGCAGCCGCCATCCTGACGACCGCCAACACGTGTGGGCCCGGGACGGCCAGCGTGCCCGCCCAGGACCTGCTGGCCCAGATCAACGCCAAGCGCGCTGCTGTCGGGTGTCAGGCCGTCAGCGGCAACGACCAGCTCCGTGCGGCGGCCGAGCGACACGCCGTCGACATGCGCGACAACCCGGCCGTCCGGACCGATCCGAACCACAAGGGCTCGGATGGCAGCACGCCGCAGCAGCGCATCGCCGAAGCGGGCTACGCACCGGCGTCGCGGACCGGGGAGATCATGTACTTCGCCCTGGGGCCGCCCGGCAACTCGGTCCAGGCCAACGTCGACTGGTGGATGAACAGCCCGCCCCACCGTGCCCTGATCGAGGACTGCAGCTTCACCCACGCCGGGGTCGGCCTGCTCTACCCCGGTGGCACCCAGTGGTTCTCCGTCATCGATTTCGGCGCCCACTGACCGTCGCGCCAGGGACGCCGGTGGCCGGGTGACTCAGGTGTTGGGCCAGATGCTGGTCCACCGGCCGATGATCGCCTTGCGGGTGCGCGGCGTCAGCGAGAGGGAGGCGATCTCGTTGAGCGACCACCAGAGCGGGCCGCCAGTCACCGGCTCGCGCCACATCCGTTCGGCACGGCACTCGTAGACGAGGTCGAAGCGCTGCACGCCACCGACGAACTCGCTCTCGACGTCCACGACCTGCAGCTTGCGCGGCACAGCACCGGCTCGCCGCACCAGCAGCTGGGCCAGGCGGTTCGGGCTCTGGCCTGTGGCCAGCACCCCTGCCGGAAGGGACCACCCGCTTCCCGGCCCGGAGGAGCCCTGGTCGAGGAGCACGCGCAGGTCGGGGTCGATGCCCAGCACGTGAACGGCCACAGCCGTCTCGGCCTCCAGCGTCGCCACCGGGCTCATCTGTGCTCTCCCGCTCGTCGGTCAACCTGCACCCCCCGACGCGCGACGCGGCGTCAGCCTCGTCGCGACCCAGACAGGGTAAGGCACGCCATCGGGTGTCCTGGCCGCGCATCCCCTGGGCGACGTGCGACGCGGCTACTCGCGAGGCCGCCGGACCTCGAGACGGCTGCGTGGCACCGCGACCCGGGACCACACGGACTGCTGCAGCGCCAACGTCAGCCATCCCGCGACCGCCATCCCCGCCAGGTTCACGGCCAGCTGCAGCGAGCTCCCCCAGATCTCATGGCCCGCACCGAAGGCCAGCCCGAGCGCGACGTTGCCCGCGGCCGGCACCGTGGTGACGGAGATGAACACCCCGGACAGACCGCCGACTCGCGCCGACGTGAGCGAGAGGACGCCGGCAGCGGCGGCGATCACCGCGACGATGAAGGACCACCTGTCCGGTGTGTAGATGAACGCCGTGTCCGGGCGGGGACCCACCACGTCCTCCAGGGTGACCCAGCCCAGCGCCCGGCCGATGAGGGCCAGGACGGTGGTCACGGCGATCGAGGTGAGGAAGCCGAGGGTGAGGGTCCGGCCCGCGAGCGCCAGCAGGGAGTAGCGTCGCCGCACGAGCGCGATGCCCAGCGCTGCGATGGCGCCGAACTCCGGACCGAGGACCATGGCGCCGATGACGAGGATCTGCGAGTCCAGCACGATGGCGATGGCGGCGATCAGGGTCGCCAGGCTCATGAACGACATGTAGGTCCAGTTGAGCTCGGACTCCTCGTACGCCCGCTGGGTGACGTCCGCCCAGACGACGGAGTCGGCGCTGCTCCCGGGGGCCAGCCGCTCTGCGTCGTACGCCTGCTGCGAGAGCCACGTCCGCACCGGCTCGATGTGGATGGTCCCCTCGGTGTGCACCCCCATCTCGCGCAGCCCGTCGATCACGGCGTTGGCCGCCTCCCGGGCCACGTCGGCCGAGACGACGTCGCCCTCCGGGCGCAGCGAGGCGCCGCGCGCGACCGACAGGCTGCTGACCGCCGGGTTCCCCGACATCAGGTCGAGCACCTCGTCCGTGAGGGCCGTGGGTGAGGAGATCCGCAAGCGCAGCATGGCCGACAGTGTGCCGGACCGCGGTGGTGCACGACGGCGCAGAGGTCGACGCCGTCTCCTCGCGCCTGCGCTCGGCTACAGCTGCCCGAGCTCCTTCAGGAGGTCGACGAACCACGGGGTCGAGGTGTCGAAGGTCTTGCCGCCCTTGATCCTGTCGAACTCGATCGCACGCAGCTCGTCCTCGCGCTCCTCGTCCTCCCCCACCACGCCGCTCTCACCCCGCAGCGCGGCGTCGACGGCGTAGTCGGTGCACCTCCTGATGAGAGCGAGGTCCTGGTCGTTCGGGGCAGCGGACCGGGAGAAGTAGCCGCTCTTCTGCACCAGCACCTTGTCGGCGCCGAGCAGCTCCGCGAACTGCTTGGCGAACCACGCGCCGGGGTTGATCTTGTCGATCTGGACGTGGCCGAACGGGTCGCGGGTGACCTCCTCGCCCGCTGCCTCCATCGCCGCGACGACCTCCTGGACTCCGGCGCCCTCGGACAGGAAAAGGTTGACCCCGTCGAACTCGTCCATCGCCGAGCGCAGCCGCTCCGCCTCGGTGGCGATGTCGAACGGCCGCTCGGGGACGTAGACCGCGTGGACGTCCCAGCGGCGGGCGTCGTTCTCCAGCCAGTCGGCGAACTCCTGCCCGCGCACCCACTCGTGGTAGGCCTTCGCGGTGGCGGCCGCGAGCCAGCCGCAGTTGCGCCCCATCACCTCGTGGACCACGAGCATCCGCGGGTTGGACGAGTGCTCGGCGACGATGTTGCGTGCGTACAGAGCCCCCTGCTCGGCCGCCGTCCAGGCACCGAGGGACTGCCGGATGGGCACGATGTCGTTGTCGATCGTCTTGGGCAGGCCGACCACGGTCAGCTCGTAGCCGTGCTCGTGCAGGTATGCCGCGAGGTCGGCCGCGGTGCCGTTGGTGTCGTCCCCGCCGATGGTGTGCAGGACGTCGACTCCGTCACGCTCGAGCTGCTCCGCGGCGACGTGGAGTGGGTCCTGCCCCTCCTGCACCAGCCCGCGCCGCACGCAGTCCTTGACGTTGGTCAGCTTCACCCGGCTGTTGCCGATGGGGCTGCCGCCGAACCGGTGCAGCAGGTGCGCACGCGACCGCACCGCGTCGGTGACCTCCACCGAGTCCCCGGTGAGCAGCCCGGCATACCCGCTCTTGTAGGCGATCAGGCGCACGTCGGGCGCCACCTCGGTGTAGCGCTCGATGAGGCCGCCGACGGCCGAGGAGAGGCAGGGGGCGAGCCCGCCCGCCGTGAGCATGGCGACAGTCCGCACAGTCATGGGGCTACTCTGCCGCCTCCGTCCGGCTCCGGCCAGAGGTGTCCAGCCCCGCGCAGCGGCTCAGCGGATCGCGATGACGGCGCCGGCCCGCTCCCAGCGCAGGACCGCGAGCAACGGCCCGGTCGGCAGGGAGACACAGCCCGCGGTGCCGGCGCCCTTGTCGACGTGGAGGAAGATTGCCGACCCCTTGCCCGGCGTTCGCGCCTCGTTGTAGCCGATGACCTGCGCGTAGTTGTAGGCGGGCTGGTTGAGCAGCTTCTCGGCGCTGGACCAGCGACCGTTGGCCGGCGTGCGCTGGTGCGTGTTGTAGAGCGAGGAAGCCGGGTCGTCGACCCAGACGTCCTGGGCGTCCACCTGACGCCACGAACCCACCCGCAGTCCGGGGTTCGGGTAGGCGCCGAAGCCCTCGCGCAAGGGGAACACCCCCGCGGGGGTGCGCAGGTCGCCCTCCCGCTTGCTGGCGCTCACACCGTTGCGCCCGACGTGACCGTAGTAGGGGCCGAGCTCGGTCGTGTAGCCGCTGCCGCTGCGACGGCAGGCCCGGACCGTTGCACCGGCCCCGGAGGAGTCGACCAGGACGACCTGCGGCGCCGTGACGCCCGACGGCACCCGGCACCGGGCCGCGGGGGCAGACTGGGCAGGGGCGGGCGCTCGGGTGGTCCTCCGCGTGCCGGGCGCGGTGGGCGACGCCCGGGAGGGCTTGGGCGGCGGGGTCGACCGCACGGTCGTGGTCGACGGCCGCGCCGTCGTCGTCCTGGTCGCGCTGGGGGTCGTCACCGTGGCCGAGGCACTCGTCGGGCTGGTCGCCGGCACGGTGCGAGCCGACCCGCTCGGTTCGCCGCCTCCGCACCCGGCCAGCGCCACGACGGAACCGATCCCGGCCACGGCAGCCACCCGCACGGCATACCCGCGGCTGCTCATGAGGCGTCGAAGTGCTGGTAGTCGGGGTTGGCCCACAGCCCGCCCCATCGCATGCCCTGGCTGGTGAAGGCCCGCACGGCGGCGCTCGAGCTCGAGCTGAAGACCCCGGGCGCCGGGCCGCGGCGGCGCGCCCAGTGGTTGTCGGGGTAGACGGACCCGTCGGCGGCGAGGTAGGGGTTCTCGAACGGGTTCACGTCGATGGCCATGCCGTAGGCGTGCCGCGAGTAGACCTTCTTCTCCTCCTCGCCGCCGACGTAGCGGCAGTTGAAGGCGGAGGTGTTGTCGGCGTCCATGGAGGCGTAGTCGTCGGCTCCCGGGCCCTTGGGATTGCGCCCCCACGAGGAGTCCATCGGACGCATCTGCCGGATCCGGAACCGCAGGTCGTACAGCCGGGTGAAGGCGGCTGCGGCCGACCCGGCGACGGACCGGTTGACCACCAGCGCCCCGCGGGACCGCTTGCCGTCGAAGCCCCAGAAGTTCACGGTCACGTACCGCAGCCCGGAGCGGCCCACCGGGCAGCCCTCGGTCCACGAGTACCCGACCATCCGGCTCCACACCGGGTCCGGGATCGTCGTGATGGCCGCATTGGCGCCCCGCCCCACCGCGGTCTGGTTCTGCGGGAAGCGCACCGTCGGCTCGGCCCCCGCCCGGGGCACCGGTCCCAGGGATGCGGGCTCGGCCGGGCGTGGCGGCCTCGTCGAGGTCGTGGCTCGCGGGGTCGTCGGCTTCGTGGTGGCCCTGGTCGTCGAGGTCGCTGCCGGCGGCATGCTGGTCGCCGCGGTGGACGTCGTGGACGGTGCCGAGGTCGTGGACGCGGTGGACGGCCCGGCGCTCCGGGGGCTCGCCGCCCCCGGCCCCTGGCTGCACCCGGCGGTGAGCGAGGCTGCCAGCACGAGGCCGCCCACAGCGACGGAAGCACGCGGCCGGCCAGTCATGGGTCCCCATCGTGCCCGCGGTCGCCGCCAGCACCAAATGCTGGGGGTATGCCGTGTGCCCGGCCGCGCGCCGGCCAACGGCTCGGGCACGCGAGAGTGCCCGGGTGTCCGCGCTCCTCCGCGCTCCTCCGCGCCTGCGGCCTACTCGCAGGGGCGGGCGACCGTGGGCTTTTCCTGCTTGGGGCGGGGGGCCGGGGCGGGCACCTCGGCCTGGGGCACGAGCGCGGTGTAGGCATTGCCGATCACCACGTCGACGCTGGTCCCGGCGCGCTGGTCCTTGCGCAGCGTCGCGCCGGGCAGGTGCTGCGCGACGATCTTCGCGGCGAGGTCACCCTCCTCGCCGTAGCGGATGAGCGCGGTGCCCATCTGCAGGGTCTTCAGGGGGTCGTTGCTGACGTCCTTGATCTTGAAGCCGCGGGCCTTGAGCTCCTTGGCCACGGTGCTCGCGAGGCCGGTCCGGAACGTCGTGTTGTAGACGTTCATCGTGATCTCGGAGGGCAGCGGGTCGAAGCGCGGGGGCAGCGGCACCATGGCGGTGTAGCCCAGGCCGACGACGACGTCCACGCTCTTGCCCGAGCGACCCTCGTCCTCGAACAGCTCGGCGCCCGGGATCTGCTGCTGCACCAGCAGGGCGCGGTCGAGGCTGGCGGGACCGTGGTGGATGACGGCGGGCTGGGTGACGTACCACGTCTCCGGGGCGTTCGAGATGCCGCCGATGCTGAACTTGCGCTGCGAGAGGCCCTTGGCCACGGCCGCGGCCATGCCCTCCTTGCCGGTGGCGTTGAGGACGTTCACGACGAAGGAGTTCCGCGCGGGAGCGGGGACGACCTCGGGCTGGCAGGCCGGCTTCGGCGGGGCGGGGGTCAGCCAGCCCTGCGAGTACGCGGTCGAGATCGTGGCGGTGCCGAGCATGATCCCGGGAAGGGTGACGAACACGAGGATCTTGCGCATCCGGTTCTTGCGCAGGCGATCCTGCACGGGCTGGGCTGCCGGGACGTCGCCGTGGTCCAGCTCGACGTCGACGCTGTCGGACCGGTCCTGCTCGGTCATCGGTTACCCCCTGCTGCGCGTTGTGGTGATGTCTCATTGTCAACTCTGGTCACACGAGTCACATTCGACACACCGCCGTCGTGACCATGTCGTCATGAAGCTGTGGCTCTGGCGTGACGGTCGCGGAGCGGCGCTGCTCCGACCGTTGGCGGGGCCGCCCGGGCGCGCCCGGGAGGCCCCTCCGGCCCTCACCCTGCCCCGCCAGCGTTCCCTGTCGGGCCACTGCCGGGCAGGGGCGAAGGGCCCTATGGTCTACCCCGCCTCGGGGAGCTGCTCGGTGAGAAGCTCGGCAATCCGCACGGCGTTGAGCGCGCAGCCCTGTCGCAGGTTGTCGGCGCACACGAAGAGCTCCAGCGTGTGTGGCGACCCCGGTGCCTGGCGGACGCGCCCCACGAACGCGGGGTCGGACCCCGCGGCATCGACGGGCGTCGGGAACTCTCGCAGGTCGGGGTCGTCGAGCACCACGACGGACGGCGCCTCCACCAGGGCCTGGCGCGCCTCCTCGACGGTGATGGGGCGGTCAAACGTCGCGTGCACCGCCACGGAGTGCCCGGTGGCGACGGGGACCTGGACGCAGGTGGCCCGCACCGGGAGCGCGGGCGCCCCGAGGATGCGGCGGGCCTCCTCGCGGATCGCCTCCTCGTCGGAGGTCCAGCCGCCGTCGGCCTCGGCGCCCACCCAGGGGATGACGTTCAGCGCGAGGGGCGCGGGGAACGGCGACGCGTCCCCCAGCTTGTCACGCACCGCCATCCGCACGTCGCCGGTCAGGTGTCCCAGCTCGCGGCGGCCAGCGACGACCTCGAGCTCGTCGTGCAGCTGTGCGACGCCGGCCTGCCCCGCACCGGAGGCCGCCTGGTAGGTCGCGACGACGAGGTCGGTGAGCTGCCAGCCGTGGTGCAGCGCGCCGAGCGCGTCGATCATCGTCAGCGTGGCACCGCTGGGGTTGGCGACGATGCCCAGCGGGCGTGTGCGCACCTGCGCCGGGTTGACCTGGGGAGCCACCAGCGGCACCTCGGGGTGGCCCCGGAAGGCCGCACTGTTGTCGACCACGACGGCTCCGCGTTCGGCAGCCACGGGGGCCCACTGCTGCGCGACGCCGTCAGGGACGTCGAAGACCGCGACGTCGACACCGTCGAAGACCTCGGCGTCGAGCTCGCGCACGGCGACGCCCTCGCCCCGGACGAGCAGCTCGCGGCCCGCGGTGCGCGGCGACGCGACCAGCCGGATCTCGCCCCACACGTCCGCCCGCTGGCTCAGGATGCTCAGCACCACCGCCCCGACGGCACCGCTCGCACCCACGAGGGCCAGCGTCGGCCGGTCCTCGCGGGGAACCTCACGAATCACCGCCCAGTGCCTCCATAGACGACGGCCTCGCCCTCGTCGCTGTCGAGACCGAAGGCGGTGTGCACGGCGCGCACGGCCTCGTCGAGCACGTCGACGCGGGTGACGACGGAGATGCGGATCTCCGAGGTGGAGATCATCTCGATGTTCACGCCCGCGTCGGCGAGCGCCTTGAACAGGGTCGCGGACACGCCGGGGTGCGACCGCATCCCCGCGCCGACGAGGGAGAGCTTGCCGATCTGGTCGTCGTACTGCAGGGAGGCGAAGCCGACGTGTTCCTGGATCTTCTTCAGCGCCTGCACGCCGGTCTGGCCGTCGGTCTTCGGCAGGGTGAAGGAGATGTCGGTCAGCCCGGTCTCCAGCGCCGAGACGTTCTGGACGATCATGTCTATGTTGATCGCCGCGTCCGAGCACGCCTGGAAGATCTCGGCCGCCTTGCCGGGGTGGTCGGGGACGCCGACCACGGTGATCTTGGCCTCGCTGCGGTCGTGGGCCACGCCGGCGATGATCGGGGCTTCCACGTCGTCTCCTTCTGTGATGGGGGTGATCCAGGTGCCCTCGCGCTGGGAGAACGAGGACCGGACGTGGATCGGGATGTCGAAGCGGCGGGCGTACTCCACACAGCGCAGGTGCAGGATCTTGGCGCCGGAGGCGGCCAGCTCCAGCATCTCCTCGTTGGTGACGCGTTCGACCATGCGCGCCGACGGCACGATCCGGGGGTCTGCGGTGAAGACACCGTCGACGTCGGTGTAGATCTCGCAGACGTCGGCGCCCAGGGCGGCGGCAAGCGCGACAGCCGTCGTGTCGGAACCACCACGGCCGAGGGTGGTGATCTCCTTGCTGTCCTGGCTCACCCCCTGGAAGCCGGCGACGATGACGATGTGGCCCTCGCCGAGCGCGGTGGTGATGCGGCCCGGCGTGACGTCGATGATGCGGGCCTTGCCGTGCATGGAGTCGGTGATCACGCCGGCCTGCGAGCCGGTGAACGACCGGGCGGTGTGGCCGAGGTTGGCGATCGCCATCGCCACGAGCGCCATCGAGATCCGCTCGCCCGCTGTGAGGAGCATGTCCATCTCGCGGGCCGGGGGCAGCGGGCTGACCTCCTCGGCGAGGTCGAGCAGCTCGTCGGTCGTGTCGCCCATGGCCGAGACGACGACGCACACGTCGTTGCCGTTCTTGCGGGTCTCCACGATCCGCCGGGCGACGCGCTTGATGCTCTCGGCGTCGGCCAGGGACGAACCGCCGTACTTCTGGACGACAAGGCTCAACTGTCTGCTCCGTGGTCGGGAGGGCGGGGGCGGAGCGGCCAGTCTATCGATGGCCCGGACGAGCCCGAGCCCCCTGCCGCATGCCGGACAGCCCCCGGTTCGAGGTATACACGCCGGGCGACGCCGGCGTGTATACCTCGAACCGGGGGCGCAGGGCGTTCGGCAGCGTCCTCACGGTCGATGACATCAGCCTGACGGCCCGCCCCGGCGAGGTGACCGCGCTCGTCGGGCCCAACGGTTCCGGCAAGACGAACCTCCTGCTGATGCCGGCGAGCCTCCTCGTCCCCGACCGCGGCACCATCCGGATCGACGGGCACGACCCGGTCACGCAGCCCGGGCTGGTGCGCGCCCGGATCGGCTGGATGCCCGACGGCTTCGGGACCTGGGACGCGCTCAGGCGGGCCGACTGCCCGACGTTCATCCGCGAGGAGACGGTGGTGCACACGGAGCGCACCTGGTGGATGTTCCCGCTCAACCCGTTCGTGGTCGTCGCTGACGCCGCCCCCTCGGAGGCGCCTCGCCGCGGGCAGACGGACTCCGGCTTCACCCCGATGCGCTGGATCAGCCAAGGGGCCCGGGCCGCGCGGCTCGGCCCGACGAGCACGGTGCGCCAGGAGTGCTGGGTGGACCTGGTTGCCGACGCTCCCCCGCCGGACCCCGCCGGACCCCGTGGCGGAGGCGGCCCGGGACCAGGCGGTGTGGCCCTTCGGCCTGGCCTTCCTGCTGCTGGGCGGGGCCGGCGCCACGGCGGTGGCACACCGGCGGCTGCACACCCCGATCCGCCGGCTGCACACCCCGATCCGCCGGCTGCCCAACGGGCCCGCATCGCGTGAGCCACCGCCGGCTCAGGCCACCGTCAGGGATGGAGGGCGTCGAACTCGGCCTCGGCGACGGTCTCCTCGTCGGCGTCGAGCCGCACGTGGCCCAGCAGCGACAACAGGACCCGCAGGGCCCTGGCCCCGGCATCGCCCCAGGACTGGACGTAGCTGAACTGCCACCACCACAGCGCCTCGGTGCGCCGCCCTGCCCGGTGGTGCCGCAGCCCGTGCGAGAGGGCGGCGGCGATCTCGGCGAGGTCGTTGGACAGCGAGCCGCGGACGACCTCGACGTCGACGAGGGGGTCCACGACGTGGGCGTAGTCGTCGAGGCCCTCGAACAGGTTGGCGATGCCCTGCAGGAGTGGGTCGACGTCGGCGTCCGGGCCGGGGTCGGCCTCGTACCGCTCCGCGGGGACGACGTCCTGGATCGCCCCGAGGCGCGCCCCCATCAGCAGCACCTGCGACAGGGCGAGCAGGGACATCGGCAGGGCGGCGTCGGGCGCCGCGCCGGAGGCCACCTCGGTCATGGTGTCGAGGAACGCCTGCGCCTCCTGGGCCGATTCCTCTGCCAGCACCGTCAGCTCGTCAGACATCAAGAAGTCGTCTCCCTTCGAACGCGCGCCCCAGCGTCACCTCGTCGGCGTACTCGAGGTCGCCGCCGACCGGCAGGCCGGAGGCGAGCCGGGTGACCTTCAGGCCCATCGGCCGCAGGAAGCGCGCGAGGTAGCTGGCCGTCGCCTCGCCCTCGAGGTTGGGGTCGGTGGCGATGATGATCTCGGTGACCTCGCCCGAGGCCAGCCGCGTCATGAGCTCCTTGATCCGCAGGTCGTCCGGCCCGACGCCCTCGATGGGGCTGATGGCTCCACCGAGCACGTGGTAGCGACCCCGGAACTCACGGGTCCGCTCGATCGCGACGACGTCCTTCGGCTCCTCGACCACGCAGATCGAGGTGCCGTCGCGGCGCGGGTCTGCACAGATGCGGCACTGCTCACCCTCGGCCACGTTGCCGCAGGTGGCGCAGAACCGGACCTTCTCCTTGACCTCGACGAGAGCCGAGACGAGTCTGCGCACGTCGGCAGGGTCGGCCTGCAGCAGGTGGAAGGCGATGCGCTGGGCGCTCTTGGGCCCGACGCCGGGCAGCCGGCCGAGCTCGTCGATCAGGTCCTGGACCACGCCCTCGTACACACCCCGAGCCTAAGCCCTCCGTGGGCCCGGGGTGCGCCGGGCGCACGGGCCGTATGCCGTGTGCTCCCCAGGGCGCGCCACGGGACTGGTCCTTTGCATCCGAGGCGCCGCCCTGTTGACTGGTGGGCTGTGACCCTCCTGCACCTCCCCCGGCGCGGCGTCTCGCTCGGCGCGGGCGCCGGCCTCCTGGCCGCGGTGGTTGCGCTGGGCGGCTGCGCGGGTGACCGGCAGGCCGCACCGGACACCCGCCCCCTCGAGCTCACCCTCGACGGGTGTTCCCTGAGTCGCGCGTCGGTGCCGGCTGGCGGCCACTCGATGGCCGTGGTCGGGCAGGGACGCGTGACCGTCAGCGACCCCCGCGGTGAGGTGGTCCTCACGGCCCGCGGCGGTGAGCCGGATCCGTCACGTCTGGAGCTGGCGGCAGGCACGTACACCATGGCGTGCGAGCCGGACGGCGGGCGACTCGCCGAGGCCGAGCTCCGGGTCGGGCCCGCACACTGACCGCGACCTCCACTGCGGCTGGACCCCTGGCCGGCCCTGCCGGCAGGGCTCAGGCCTGCGTCTCGTCGATGACCCGGCCGCCGAGGATGCGCTCGATCACGGGCCGGCCGACCTCGCCGAGGCCCTCGATGTCCTCGTCGTCGGCGCTGGCCGCGCTGTCGTCGGCCACCCGCGCCTGCACTCCCGCCTGCGGGCCCTCGGCCTCGACGGCCTTGCGCGCCCGCTCGAGGCGCGACAGCTGCGAGGTGGGTGCCTCCGCGTCGGCCCCCCCGGGCCCCGCGTGGGCGGGCGCGACCTCGCCCTGGCCGGGCGGCGGCTCACTCGCCCAGGACGGCGCGCTCTCGGGCGAGGCGGGCGCGCTGGCCCATCCCCCGTCGCCCGCCTCCGGCGCCGGAGCCGCACCACCACCGGAACCACGCTGGGACGCCGCCGGCGGTGGCGCAGCCTCATGCTCCGGTGGTCGTGCGACGGTCGCGGCGGCGGGCGCCTGCGCCGGGGCCGGGCCGCCGGAGGGCGCGGATGCGCCCCCCTCGGGGTTGGGCACCCCCTCGACGCGAGCGTCGACGCCGAGCACATCGATCAGGGCCTGCCGGATCAGCTCGGCGTGGGGACCCTGGCGGAACCGCATGAGCAGCGGAGTCGGAGCGATGCCGATCTCGAGTCGGCGGCCGTCGTAGCCGAGGACGTGGGCGTGGTCGGAGACGAGGGTCCAGGTCACCCGCTTGTTCCGCGAGAGCCAGCCGAGCACGTCGGGCCACGCCCGGCGGATGGCCGCGGTGTCGATGGCGCCGGCGCCTCCGGCGGCGGGTGTGGCGGCGGGCCCCCGGGCTGCGGCCGGCGCCGGTGCAGCCGCGGGTTCCGGGACGGCCGAGGGCGAGGACGGTGCGTCAGGCGACGACGGGGCGCCCGGGGAACCCGTGGCCGGTGCAGCCGCCGGCTCCTCGGGGCCGGCTGGGGCGGTCGGCTCCGACGTGGGGGCCGGGACGGGCGTTGGCGCCTCGGCCGGCGTGAGCGCTTCGGCCGGCGTGAGCGCTTCGGCCTGCGTGGGCGTCGCGGCGGCAGGGGCCGCAGCGGGCACGGCAGGGGCCGCAGCGGGCACGGCAGGGGCCGGAGCGGGCACGGCAGGTGCCGGAGCGGGCACGGCAGGTGCCGGAGCGGGCACGGCAGGGACCGGCTGGCCCCCCGCACCACCGGACCGCGCGGCCGTCGGCACGCCACCGACCTCGAGGCGACGCTCGATGCGGTCGAGGCGCGCGGCATACCCACTCTCGCCGGAGGCGGCGGGGAGCAGGACGCGGGCGCAGATCAGCTCGAGCTGCAGGCGCGGCGCGGTGGCTCCGGTCATCTCGGTCAGGCCGGCATTGACGAGGTCGGCGGCGCGGGACAGCGAACCGGGCCCGAAGGCCGCGGCCTGCTGGCGCATCCGCTCGATCTGGTCCTCCGGGTGGCTGCGCAGGACGGACGCGGCGCCGTCGGGCACCGCCGCGACGACGATGAGGTCGCGCAGCCGCTCGAGGAGGTCCTCGACGAAGCGGCGAGGGTCCAGGCCGGTCTCGATGACCCTGTCGATCTGCGTGAACACCCCGGCCGCGTCACCCGCGGCGAACGCGTCGACGATGGCGTCGAGCAGCTCCCCGTCGGTGAAGCCGAGCAGGGCCGCGGCGCTCTCGTAGGTCAGGCCGTCGTCGCCCGACCCTGCGATGAGCTGGTCGAGGACGGAGAGCGAGTCGCGGACGGACCCACCGCCCGCGCGGACGACGAACGAGAGCACTCCCGGCGCGACGGTCACGCCCTCGGAGGCGCAGAGGGTGTCCATGTAGTCCTGCAGGCGCGCGGGCGGGACGAGGCGGAAGGGGTAGTGGTGCGTCCGTGAGCGGATGGTGCCGATGACCTTCTCGGGCTCGGTGGTCGCGAAGACGAACTTCACGTGCTCCGGGGGCTCCTCGACGATCTTGAGGAGGGCGTTGAAGCCCTGTGGCGTCACCATGTGCGCCTCGTCGATGATGTAGATCTTGTAGCGGCTCTGGGCCGGGCCGTAGGACGCCCGCTCACGCAGGTCGCGGGCGTCGTCGACACCGCCGTGGCTCGCGGCGTCGATCTCGATGACGTCGACGCTGCCGGAGCCCCCGCGGGCCAGGGCCACGCACGAGTCGCAGGTGCCGCAGGGCTCCGGGGTGGGCCCCTGCTCGCAGTTGAGGCACCGGGCGAGGATGCGCGCGCTGGTGGTCTTGCCGCAGCCGCGCGGGCCGGAGAACAGGTAGGCGT
Organism: Pedococcus sp.; assembly: GCF_036554925.1. NCBI lineage: Bacteria > Bacillati > Actinomycetota > Actinomycetes > Micrococcales > Intrasporangiaceae > Pedococcus > Pedococcus sp. Next base: position 13,473 of record NZ_DATBMI010000193.1, on the reverse strand, counting down.
GGTTGACCCGGCCGGTGCGCAGCGCCTGCATGAGCGGCTCGGTGACGTGCTCCTGCCCGATGACGTCGGCGAAGGTCTCCGGGCGGTAGCGGCGGTACAGGGCGGTGCTCACGACCTGAACCCTAACCGTCCACCGTGACAGTCGGGTATGCCCCGGTGGGTCAACCGGAGCGGGCGGCAACCGCCTGCCAGAGCACCGCCAACGCGGCCGCGGAGCCGAGCACGGCCACGGTGTAGACGCTCGCGTTGACCAGCCGCTGGTGGCGCTTGAGCCTGAGCCCGTCGAAGAGGGTGTAACGGAACCGCTGTGCCCAGTGGAAGAGCGACAGCACGGTCAGGCCGAGGAGGACGACCGCTGCCAGCGGGTGCCCCACGAGCCTCAACAGCGACCCGTGCTCCGGGGTCGCGATCCAGCCGAGCGGCACCGCGAGGGCGAACACGAGGACGAGCACCGGAAGGAGCAGCGCGGAGACGACACCTCCGCCGCTGAACAGCAGCCACAGAACGGGTTCCATCGTTCGCCTGGCCATCTAGCGCGTCACCACCAGCCAGACGACCACCGCGGACGCCACGAGCCAGGCCGCGTACGCGCCTCCGGCGACTGCCGCCGGCGGGACCCGGCGGCCGCGCAGCCGCACGACCATGGCGGCGGGGGTCAGGTTGAACCACGTGACCGCGTGGAGGACCAGGAAGGCCAGGGTGACCACGTTGAGCACCACGACCCAGGGGGTGGCGGCCCAGCCGAGGAACGCGCGGTACTCGGGCTCGCCCTGGGCGAGGGCACGGACCAGCAGCAGCACGAAGACCACGGACCAGGCGACGAAGACCGCGCTGAGCTCGCGGAGCACGAAGAAGGCATAGCTGCGGCGCCGGATCCACCAGAAGGTGCTCACGGGCGCTCGATAGGTACGGGGGCCGGGGCCGTGCCCGCCGTGGGCCGCCGGGTCGGGTGCCCGTGTCACCGCGGCCCCCGCGGGAGGACGAAGGACGTGAGGGACCGCAGGGCCGCGGTGAGCTTGTACCGCTGGATCGCCCCCGCCGGGTCGACGCCCTTGGGGCAGGCGCGGGTGCACTCGCCGACGAAGGTGCAGCCCCAGATCCCCTCGGGGTGGATCAGCAGGTCGAGCCGCACGTCCGCACCCTCGTCGCGGGAGTCGAGGTTGTACCGCTGCGCCAGGGCGAGGGCCGCCGGTCCCACGAACTCGGGGTCGAGGCCGTAGACCGGGCAGGCCGAGTAGCAGAGCATGCAGTTGATGCACATGCTGAACTGCGAGTAGTCCTCCATCTGCTCCGGGGTCTGCAGGTACTCGCCCTCGGAGACCGGCTTCTCGTCGTCACGCACGATCCACGGGCTGACCTGCGGCAGCTTGCGCATGAAGTCGCCGATGTCGACGACGAGGTCCCGGATCACCGGGAAGTTGGCCAAGGGCTCGACGCGCACCGGCCCGGGCGCGTAGTCGACGAGGAAGGTGGCGCAGGTCAGGCGCGGCTCGCCGTTGACCGTCATGCCGCAGCTGCCGCAGATCCCCATCCGGCACGACCACCGGTAGGAGAGGCTCCCGTCCAGGTGGTCCTTGACGTGGTTCAAGCCGTCGAGGACGGCCCAGTCCTTCCGCAGCGGGACATCGAACTCCTCCATCGTCGGGACCGTCTCGCGGTCCGGGCGGTAGCGCGCCACCTGCAGCGTGATGGTGTCAGCCATGAGCGGTCACCTCCCGTAGACCCTCTCCCCCGGCGGCCACCGCGTGAGGGCGACGGGGAGGTAGTCGACCCGGTGCGCTCCCTCGGTGCCGCGGTGGACCAGCGAGTGGGCGAGGAAGCGGTCGTCGTCCCGCGCCGGGAAGTCGAGGCGCTGGTGCGCACCTCGGGACTCCTCCCGCCGCAGCGCGCAGCTGATGATGGCCTCGGCCACGTCGAGCATGTTCGACAGCTCGAGGGCGGCGACGACCTGGGTGTTGAACTCGCGGTGGTGGTCGTCGATGGCGAGGGAGGTCGACCGCCCCTGGAGCTCACGAAGGGCGTCGGCGCCCTTGGTCAGGAACGCCTCGGTACGGAAGATGCCGGCACTCTCCTCCATGACCTCCTGCATGGCCGTCCGCACGTCCGCGATGGACTCGCGCCCGTCGGTCCGGTCGCGCAGCCCGCCCTCCAGCCGGCGCTCCTCGTCGCGCGCCTGCGCGGCCGCCGCCGCACCCGGCCCACGCGCCCCCGCGGCATACCTCGCCGCCGCACGGCCCGCTCGGGCACCGAAGACCAGGCACTCCGGGAGGGAGTTGGACCCCAGGCGGTTGGCGCCGTTGATGCTCACGCAGGCGACCTCGCCGGCGGCGTACAGACCCTCCACGGGCGTCGCACCCTCGATGTCGGTGTGGACCCCGCCCATCATGTAGTGCACCACTGGTCGCACTGGCACGAGCTCGCGGACCGGGTCGATGTTCTCGTACCGCAGGCACAGCTCCCTGACGAACGGCAGCCGGGTGTCGATCAGCTCCGCCCCGAGGTGGCGCAGGTCGAGGTGGACGACCGGGCCGTACTCGGTGTCGATCGTGCGGCCCTTCTCCTGCTCGTGCACGAAGGCCTGGGAGAGGCGGTCGCGCGGCCCGAGCTCCATGCTGCGCAGCACCGGCCTCGGGTCGGGCGTGCCCAGGTCGTAGTCCTGCAGGTAGCGGTAGCCGTCCTTGTTGAGCAGCCAGCCCCCCTCGGCGCGGGCGGCCTCGGTGATGAGGATGCCGGTGAAGGGCAGCCCCGTCGGGTGGTACTGGACGAACTCCATGTCCTTCAGCGGCGCCCCGGCCCGCCAGGCCAGGGCCATGCCGTCACCGGTGCTGATGTTGGCGTTCGTGGTGAAGGGGAAGACGCGGCCGCAGCCGCCGCCCGCGAGGATGACCGCCTTGGCGGTGATCGACGCGATGCGCCCGGAGGCCAGGTCGATAGCCACGACGCCCTGCGCCCTGCCGTCGTCGACGAGCAGCCGGGTCACGAACCACTCGTCGTAGCGCGCCACGTCGCGGTACTTCAGCGAGGTCTGGAACAGCGTGTGCAGCATGTGGAAGCCGGTCTTGTCGGCGGCGTACCAGGTGCGCTTCCTCCTCATGCCGCCAAACGCTCGGACGGCGATGTGCCCGTCCCGCTGCCGACTCCAGGGGCAGCCCCAGTGCTCCAGCTGCAGCAGCTCCCGCGGGGCCTCCTCCACGAAGACCTCGACCGCGTCCTGGTCGCAGAGCCAGTCGCTGCCCGACACGGTGTCGTAGGCGTGCTCGTCGAGGCTGTCGTCGCCAGCGATCGCGCCTGCCGCGCCGCCCTCGGCGGAGACGCTGTGGCTGCGCATCGGGTAGACCTTGGACACCACGGCGACCCGCAGTCCGGGTTCGACCTCGGCGATGGCGATGGCCGCCCGCAGGCCCGCGAGACCGCCACCAACGATGAGGACGTCGTGGTCGCTCATCGGGCCTCACTCGCCGCGGAGCTCTTCGTCGACCAGGACCCTCCCGTTGTGGTGGGTCACTCGAAGGCGCGTGCTCCCGTCGTGGAAGTCGTCCCGGAAGTCCTGGCACCCACAGCCGTAGTGGACGTGCTCGACGCTCATGCCCGCGTCATCGTGGTCGCTGTAGCGCGTCCCGTCGACGACCCGCCCGCAGGGAGCCGTCCCACCGGTGAAACTCGTCCTGGTCGCCACCGCCCACCGCCCTTCGACGACCTGCCACCAGCATGCTCCCGACAGGCTCGTGACGGGAAGGGGCGAAGGGTCATCTGCGACCGCACGCCGCGCTCCGGAACGGGGCCGCGTGCGCTCCCGGGCCAGTACGGGAAAGGGGACACCCCGCGTACCTGGAAGAGCTCACCTGCCCTTGCTGCATTCCTGCCCTGGGGGAGTTCAGTGAGGTACCACCACGCGGGGTGCCGGGGCCAGTCTAGACGGGGCGCGGCCGGCACGGCCAAATCCGGCTGTGACAATGGGTCCATCCCCTGAAGCCGTCCTCCGTGGAGAGCCATGTCACCCCGATCCCTGTTCCGCCGCGTCGCCCTGGCCGAGGCCGTCACGTGGGCCCTGCTCCTGGTCGGCATGGCGCTGAAGTACCTCACGCACACGACGGAGCTCGGCGTGAAGGTGTTCGGCATGGCGCACGGGGTCGTCTTCATCGCGTACTGCCTGACCACCGTCTTCGTCGCGGTCAACCAGCGGTGGACGGGGCGGGCCACCCTGGCAGGCCTCGCCTCGGCGGTCCCGCCGTTCTGCACCGTCGTCTTCGACAAGGGCGCGGAGCGGCGCGGCATGCTCGAAGGTGGCTGGCGCCTCGCGCCCGGAAGCGGCGAGCGGCCTCACGGCCTCGCCGAGCGCGCCCAGTCCTGGATGCTCCACCGACCGGGTCTCGCCGTGGCGCTGGCGCTGGTCGCGGTGGTCGCGCTGACCGGGCTGGCCCTGCTCGTCGGGCCGCCCGTCCCCGCCCAGAGCTGAGCGATTTCAGCGCCGGCCCCTGTCTCGGGTAGCCTCCTCCGCGGAGGATTCGCATAGTGGCCTAGTGCGCACGATTGGAAATCGTGTTGGGATAAAACCCTCGGGGGTTCAAATCCCCCATCCTCCGCCACCGAAGGACCCCGCGGCACCAGCTGCGGGGTCCTTCGCCGTGAGACCCAGCACCACCGCACCATCCCCCATCCGCCCACGCGCAGCGTGGGACCCAGCTCCACCGCACCATCCCCATCCGCCCACGCGGAGCGTGGGACCCGCGCCACCGAAGGACCCCGCGGCACCAGCTGCGGGGCCCTTCGCCCTTCTCAGGCGCAGAGCAGGTATGCCGGGTGCTCCGGCACCGACCCCACCTCGGCGAGGTGCCGGGCCAGGAGCAGCGCGCCGTCCAGCGACCCACCCAGGGCCGGGGAGAGCGCGCGGTCGTGCTCCGCGAGCCGGGCGCGCAGCGCGCCGTGGACCGGCTCGGCACCGACCAGACCGCCCGTCGCCACCAGCGCCGGGGCGGGGAGCCCCTCCGCGGCGGCGAGCAGCGAGTCCGCCAGTGCCGCGCCGGCGGTCGCGCAGAGCGCGGAGGCCGCGGCGTCGCCGTCGCCGTCGCCGGAACCCGTTCCCCCGGCAGCCGCCGTCACGACGGGTGCGAACGACGCCAGCAGGTGCGGCGCGTCGGGGCTCGTCATCACCAGCCGGGGCCAGCCGTCGACCGGGCCGAACCGCTCCTGCCCGGAGGCCAGCAGGGTCGCCGAGCCGCCGGGAAGGCCGTCGCGGTGCCGCAGCCCGGCGGCGAGCCCCTCCAGCCCGAGCCGAGCGGCGGAGCCCCAGTCGCCGAGGACGTGGCCCCAGCCGTCGACGCGGTTCCAGTGGTCTCCGAAGTCGCTGCCGAACGCCACCGCACCGGTCCCGGCCGCGACGACGGCGCCGGGACGCAGCCCGCCGACCGCGCCGACCAGGTTGGTCACGGCGTCGCTGGCGACGACGGTCCGCGTGGCCCCGAGCGCCTCGCGCACCTGGCGCAGCACCGCGTGGCGGTCGGCGAGGAACAGCAACCCGCGCATCCCCCAGACGACCACCTGGGGGGCGCTCACCCCCGCCCCCGCGAGGAGCCTCCGCGCATCCTGCGCCAGCGCTGCCACGTCGATCCCGTCGGCGCCGACCCGCACGCCGGGCGCGGTGAGCACAGGACCCGGCCCACCGGCATACCCGCACTGCAGCCTCAGGCCGGAGCCCCCGACGTCGACACCCACGATGACCGCCACGGGGCGTGACTCGACCACGTTCACCCCGCCATCGCAACCTCCTATAAGTGTTGACTTATTTAAGTCAGGGATGAAACATGGAGACCGTGCACGCGTTCGACGTCCTCGGCGACCCCGTCCGTCGGCGGATCCTGGAGGAGCTCGCCGCCGGCGAGCGCACCTCGGGGAGCCTGTGTGCGGTGATCGGCGCCGAGTTCGGGATCTCCCAGCCTGCCGTCTCCCAACACCTGAAGGTGTTGCGGGACAACGGTTTCGCGACCGTGCGCGCCGAGGGCTCCCGGCGGCTGTATGCCGTCGACACCGGCCCGCTGCAGGAGGTCGACGCCTGGGTCGAGCAGTTCCGGGGCTTCTGGACCCAGCGCCTCGACGCCCTCGGAACCGAGCTCGCCCGCGGCCGGCACCGAGGCACCCGACGACGTCCGACCCCACCCGACAGGAGCACCCGATGATCGACGTCCCAGCCCAGATCAACGCCGTCGCCCGCAGCGTGGGCAGCCGCACCCTCGAGGGAGGCGATGCCAAGACCGTGATCGTCCGCCAGACCTACGACGCCACCATCGACGACGTCTGGGACGCGTGCACCAGCGCCGACCGGATCGCCCGCTGGTTCCTGCCGGTGAGCGGTGACCTGCGCCTCGGCGGGCGCTACCAGATCGAGGGCAACGCGAGCGGCGAGGTGCTCGCGTGCGACCCACCCCGCCACCTCTCGATCACCTGGGAGTACGGCGGGGACACCACGTGGGTGGACCTGCGGCTCACGCCCGCGGAGGACGGCCAGACGACCGTCGAGCTCCAGCACGCGGCCCACGTCGACGTCGAGCGGTGGGGAGAGTACGGCCCCGGCGCGGTCGGGATCGGCTGGGACATGACGCTGCTCGGCCTGGCCCAGTACCTCCAGCCCGGCGGCGAGGTGTTCGGTCCCGAGGAGGGCGCGCTGTGGGCCGCGTCGGACGAGGGCCGCGACTTCATGACCCGCAGCGGGGAGGCGTGGCACGACGCCGACGTCGCATCGGGCGCCGATGCCGCGTCGGCGCGTGCCTCCGCGGACCGCACCATCGCCGCCTACACGGGGCAGCCGCCGGCCGGGGAGTGAAGGCGGGGCCGCTGGAGCGGGCGGCCCGGCTACTTGGTCATCCCGGCCGTCAGACCGGCCACGATCTGCTTCGTCGCGAGGAGGAACAGCAGGATCAGCGGCACCGTCGTGATGACCAGCCCCGCGAACACCGCCGAGTAGTTCGTGGCGTTCTCCCCGAAGAAGGTCGTCAGGCCGACCGGGAGGGTGTACTTCGCCTCGTCGCGCAGCAGCACCAGCGGGAAGAGGAAGTCGTTCCAGATCGGCACGAACCGGAAGACCGCCACGGTCGCCAGGGCGGGTCGCACCAGCGGAACCATGATCAGAGCGAAGGTCTGCCAGGGGGTCGCACCGTCGAGCTGGGCCGCCTCCTCGAGCTCCTCGGGCAGCTGCCGGAAGAACGTCGTGAGGACGAACACCGAGAAGGGCACCCCAGACGCGCCGTACATCAGGACCAGGCCCAGCCGGCTGTCGATGAGCCCCGCGCCGTCGAAGAGGTAGAAGATCGGCAGGATCGCCAGGTGGATCGGCAGCATCAGGCCTGAGAGGAACAGCGACTCCAGCCAGCGGAAGACCCGCGAGCGGGCCCGGGCCAGGGCGTATGCCGCCATGGTCGCCACCGCCGTCGAGAGCGCCACGGCGCCGCACGTCACCAGCAGCGAGTTGACGAAGTAGGACGCGAAGTTCCCGACCGTCCACGCCTCGCGGTAGCTCTCGAACGACAGCGGCCAGGGCGCGCCGAGCGGGTCGGTGATGAGGTCGGCGTTGGTGCGGAACGAGCTCGAGACCATCAGGAGCAGCGGCACCAGTGCGACGGCGGCATACCCCCACAGCAGCAGGCTCGCGGTCACCCCACCCACCGGGCGCTGGGTCTGCCGGGGCCGCCCCCGGCGCCGGGGCTCGCCGGGCTGCGTGCGGGCGTCGAGGTCGCCCTGGTCGGTGTCGGGCAGGGCGCGGCCCGTGCCGATGCCGGCGGGAAGGACGCTCATCCCGTGATCGCCCTCTCGTGGCGGCGGAGCACGGCAGTGGCGGCGATCGCACCGCCGAAGATGAGGACGAAGAGCAGGGTCGCGAGGGCCGATGACGTGCCGATCGCATCGGTGGCGCCCGAGTCGAACGCGGTCCGGTAGAAGAGCAGCGAGATGAAGTCGGTGGCACCCGCGGGGTTGCCGGTCGACCCGCCGAACGCGTACGGCAGGGCGAAGGCCTCCATCGCGAAGATGAAGGTCAGCACGCTGACGGTGCCGATGGCCGGGACCAGCAGCGGGAGGATGATCCGGAAGAACGTCTGGCGGTGGCTGGCGCCGTCGACGCGCGCGGCTTCCGAGAGCTCCTCGGGGACGCCGCCGAGGGCCGCGCCGTAGAGCAGCACCGGGAAGCCGATCCACTGCCAGACGCTGACCAGGATCACCACCCACAGAGCCGTGTCGGGGTCACCCAGCCAGGGCAGGGCCCATGACTCGAGACCGATCCGGGTGAGGAGCTGGTTCACCGGCCCGAAGGTCGGGGACAGCAGCAGGGTCCACAGGTAGCCGATCACGATCGGGCTCACGAGGTACGGCATGGCGTACAGCGTCTGCAACGCCCGGCGCGTGCGCGGCCTCCGGTGCAGGAGCACCGCCACGGTGAGGCCGATGGTGTTCTGGAAGGCCATGGTCCCGAGGAAGAACAGCAGGTTGTGACCCAGCGCCCGGGGCAGGTCCGTGGTGAACGGTGCCCGGGTGAACAAGGTGGTGAAGTGCTGCAGGCCTGCGAAGCCCCCGCGCGTCGTGCCCTGCCAGTCGAAGAAGGCGTAGGAGAACGCCGTCAGCATCGGGTAGAGGACGAACACCCCGAAGAGCGCGAGCGCGGGGGCGACAAAGAGCAAGCCGGTTCGACGCCGCATCGTGAAGACGTTACCCGGCTCAGGCGCCGGGCTTGAACCAGGTCTTGACGCCGGTGTCGAGCTCCTTGCTGACCGTGGCCGCGTCCTTCTTGCCGAGCAGCATCTCCTGGACGCCCTTGCCGAGAAGCTCGGTGCCGGACGGGCTGCCGTACCGGAAGTCGGTGAGCAGCAGGTACGGCGAGCCGTTCTTGTCGTAGCTGCCGCTGATCTGCTTGAGCAGCTCGTCCTTGTACTCCACGCCCGGGACGGCGGAGATCTGCTTGATCTCGTCGGCCACCATCTGGCCGAACTCCTTCGTGGACATCCACTTCACGAGCTCGAGCGCCTCGGCCTGGTTCTTCGACTTGGACGAGACACCGAAGTTGCCGTCAGCCCAGCCGGCGGTGGTGGCCTGCGAGCCCTCGGGCGAGCCCGGGGCGGGCGGCACCTCCAGGACGCCGATCTTCATCTCGGGGTTGGCCTTCTGCAGGGTGGCCAGGTCGTAGGAGCCACCGGGGAACATCGCGGCCTTGCCGGAGGAGAAGAGCGTCTGCGCATCGGTGACCGCAACGCCCGTGACGCTCTTGGGCATGTACGCCTTGAGGTCGCCCACGACCTTGACGGACGCGACCCAGTCAGGGTCCGTGAAGTCCTTCTCACCGGTGGTCACGGCCTCGTGGAAGGCCTTGCCCCCGAACCGCGGCGCAGCCAGGACCTCGTGCACGATCGGCAGCGTCCAGTCGTCCTTGGCGCCGACCGCGATCGGGGTGATGCCTGCCGCGGCCAGCTTCTTGTTGGCGGCCATGAACTCGTCCCACGTGGTCGGGACGCTCAGGCCGTTCTTCTCGAAGAGGTCCTTGTTGTAGAACATCACCGTCGCCTGGCGGGCGAACGGCACGGAGTAGACCTTGCCGTCCTCCTTGCCCTTGGCGCTGGCGAGGACGGTCTCGTCCCAGCCGGAGAGGTCGACCTTGCCGTCGAGCGGCACCAGGGAGCCCGAGGCGACGGTCGTCTGGAGCTGGCCGTAGGAGCGCACCTGCGGCACGTCCGGGCCGTCCGAGCCGGCGAGGCCGGTGGCCAGGATCTTGTTGTACTCGGTCGCCTTGAACGGCTTGAAGTTGACCGTGATGCCCTCGTGGGACTTCTCGTAGACGTCGAAGATCTTGTTGTAGGCCGCCTCGTCCTCGACCCGCCAGGACCACACCGTCAGCGTCTTCGAGCCGCCCTCGCCCTCGGAGGAGCCACCGCTCGACGGGGCGCAGGCCGTGAGGGCCAGGGCGCTTCCGAGGGTGGCCATGGCTGCGAGCTTCCAGGTCGTGCGGACGGTCATGCGAGTTCTCCTGTCGGGACGGGGGTCACAGTGGTGGGGTCGTCATGGGTCTGGAGGGCGGCGAGCGCGTGCGCGACCGAACCATGGTGGGCCTCGAGCGCGGCGCGGGCCGCGGCCGCACCGACGCCGGCCAGCATCGAGAGCAGGGCGGGCTTGAGCTCGCCCCCGGCGTCCTCGAGCGCGGTGCGCGCCTGGTCCTCGTCGGCGCCGCTGGCCTCCTGCAGGATGCGCAGCACCCGGCCCCGCAGCTTGGCGTTGGTGGCGACGACGTCGACCATCAGGTTGGACCACGTCCGCCCCAGCTTGATCATGACCGCGGTCGAGAAACCGTTGAGCACCAGCTTCTGGGCGGTCCCGGCCTTCAGCCGGGTCGAGCCCGTCACGGCCTCGGGGCCGGTGTCGACCGCCAGCAGGTGGTCGGCCAGCACCGCCAGCTCGGCCTCCGGGTTGGCGGTGATGAGCGCCGTCACCGCGCCACGCTCGCGAGCCGCGGCGAGCGCCCCGCCGACGAAGGGCGTGCGCCCCGAGGCGGTCAGTCCGATGGCGATGTCGCCCTGGTGGAGCGCGGCAGCCTCCGTGCGCCCCAGCTCGACGTCGTCCTCGACGTTCTCCACGGCCCGCAGGAGCGCCGCGGACCCGCCCGCGTGGTGTGCCGTGACGAGGCCGGGCGGGGCGTTGAAGGTCGGGAGCAGCTCGGCGGCGTCCAGCACGGCCAGCCGGCCGGAGGTGCCCGCGCCGAAGTAGTGCACGACGCCCCCGGCGCGGATCGCGGCCACCGTGGCGTCGACGAGAGCGGCGAGCGAGGGCAGAACGGTGGCCACCGCGGGTGCGACCTTGGCGTCCTCCGCGTTGAGCGTCGCCAGCACCTCCAGGGTCGACAGCGTGTCGATCCCGGTGGTCCCGGGGTGCCGATCCTCGGTGGGCGCACTCACGCTGACATCGCTGCTCACACGGTCGAGGTTAGTTTCCTACTCGCTCAGAGTCAATGATGTGAATCAATCACAAGAAGGTCACGAGACGCGGTGGCTCGACACGGCGTCCCGGGTCTCCTCGACGGCCTTGCGTGCCCGGCGGAGGTTGCGCTGCGCCACCGCGATGTACAGGCAGTCGACGACGGTCAGGGCGGCGATGCGGCTCGCCGTCGCGCCGGAGCGCAGGCTGGTCTCACGGGCGGCCGTGGTCAACACCAGGTCGGCGGTCGACGCCAGCCGGGACAGCGGGAAGTTGGTGATCGCGATGGTCGTCGCCCCGCGCCGGCGAGCCGCCTCGAGAGCCTCGATCGTCTCCTTGGTGGTGCCGGAGTGGGAGATGCCGATCGCGACGTCCTTGCGCGCCAGCAGGGTCGCGCTCGTCAGGGCGATGTGGGGGTCGTTCCAGGCGAACGCCATGGCGCCGATGCGGTGCAGCTTCTGCTGGAGGTCGATCCCCACGATCGCGCTGGCGCCGATGCCGTAGATGTCGACGCGCTTGGCCCCGGCGATGGCCGACGCCGCGTCGGTCAGGGCCTGGCGGTCGAGCTGCTGGGCCGTCTCCTCGACGGCGCTGGCGTCGGCGAAGGACACCTTGGCGATGATGTCGTCGATGCTGTCCTTGGCGCTGATGTCGGTCGTCTTCGCCGCGCTGACCCGGGGCTGGGCCGACTCCTCGGCGAGGGCGAGCCGCAGCTGGGGGTAACCCGGCAGGCCAAGGCGCTTGCAGAAGCGCAGCACGGTGGTCTCGGAGGTCTGCGCCGCGGCGGCCAGCTCGCTGATGGTCAGGGCGGCTGCGGCACGCGCGTCGGCGAGCACCTGCTCGGCCACGCGGTCCTCGGCAGGCGAGAGCGAGGGACGCAGGCCCCGGAGACGGACGAGCAGGGGTGCGGGTGCCACGGCAGGAGTGGCAGGGCTTTCAGCGCGGGGCATGGGCCTACGCTACGTCCTCGCGACCGACGGGCGCCCAGCCTTCGGCCGAGAACACCCCGGGCGTCTTCTCCCCGTCGAGGATGACACCTCCGGGGCCCCTGACGAGCACGCCGTCGACGAGGACCCCGCGTCCCTGGTAGGCCCCGTCGGTGGTGTACCTCCACCGCAGCAGCTGCTCGCCCTCACCCAGGTCCGCACGGGCCTGCACCCACCGGCGGGACCCGCTGCCGGACACCGTGCCCTCCGTCTCCCTGGTCTCGCCGCGGTCGCGCAGGACCAGCGGGACGCCCTGCCAGCTCTCGCCCCCGTCACGCGAGACCTCGACGGTGAGCAGGTCGGTCTCCTCGGTGTCGAGGAACAGGTCGAACGCCAGTCGCGCTCCCCCGCGGGGCACCGGCACCGGCGCGGTCAGCGTCGCCGTCGCCGCGTCGCGGCCGCCGGCGAACCACGCGGTGTCACCCTTCCGCGGCCGCACCCCCATGGCCATGGCCAGCCCCCGGGCCCACTCCCGCCGGGCGGCGTTGTTGCTGCCCCACGACCGGGACGGGTGCACCCGGTTGGTCAGCAGGATCGCGAAGGAGTGCGACGCGAAGTCGATGACCATCGACGTGCCGGTGTAGCCGGTGTGGCCGGCCGTCCGCGGCCCCGACAACGCGTCCATGTACCAGCGCTGGTCCAGCTCGAACCCCAGGCCGTGGTCATCGCCCGGGAAGTCCTCGGTGAAGTTGGTGATGAGCAGGGCGACGCTCTTGCGGCTGAGGATGCGGGCGCCGTCGTAGGTGCCGCCGTTGAGCAGCGCCTGGCAGAGCACGGCGAGGTCGTCGGCGGTCGAGAACACCCCGGCGTGCCCGGCGACCCCGCCGAGCGACCAGGCGTTCTCGTCGTGCACCTCACCCCGGACCATGCCCCGGGCCGGCGTCGACTGGTACTCGGTCGCCGCGGTGCGCGTGCGGTCGGCCGGGTTGTAGCCGGTGTCGTCCATGCCGAGCGGCGCGGTGACCCGATCGCGCACCACCTCGTCGAGCCCCTGGCCGGTCAGCCGCTCGACGAGCACGCCGAGGGTGATGAGGTTGAGGTCGCTGTACAGGTAGGTGGACCCCACCGGGTTCTTCAGCGGCGCGTCCATGACGGCCCGGATGCGCGAGGCCTTGTCGGGGTAGCGGCTGTAGAGCGGCAGCCACGACGTGAAGCCGGAGGTGTGCGTCAGCAGGTGCCGCACCGTCACCGACTCCTTGCCGTTCGCCGCGAACTCGGGCAGGTATGCCGCCACCGGCGCCTCGAGCTCGACGGTCCCGTCCTCGATGAGCTGCACCGCGGCGATCGAGGTGAACAGCTTCGAGACCGACGCGAGGTCGAAGATGGTGTCCTCGCGCATGGGCACCCACTGGTCGCGCGGCAGCTCGGTCGTCGCGTCCTCGTAGCGAAGGGCGAAACCGCTGGCGTCGCGGGCCACGACGGCACCGTCGTGGCCCATGAGCGCCACGGCGCCGGCATACATCGGGTGCCCACCCTCGGGCGCCTGCTCGTGCCCACGGACCTGTGCCACGGCGTCCTCGATGGGCGCCGGGTCGAGGCCCACCGC
>NZ_DATBMI010000184.1:0-16790 GCF_036554925.1 Pedococcus sp. | reverse complement strand
CGCTCCTCGAAGCCGGAGAGCAGCTTCGGGGGCAGGTCGCTGGTGATGACGACCTGCTTGTTGGCGTTGTGCAGCGTGTTGAAGGTGTGGAAGAACTCCTCCTGCGTCTGCACCTTGCCCTGCAGGAACTGGATGTCGTCGATGAGCAGGACGTCGACGTCGCGGTAGCGCCGCTGGAAGTTCGAGGCCTTGTCGTCGCGGATGCTGTTGATGAAGTCGTTGGTGAACTCCTCGGAGTTCACGTAGCGCACCCGCACGTTGGGGTAGAGGTTGCGCGCGTAGTGGCCGATCGCGTGGAGCAGGTGGGTCTTGCCCAGCCCCGACTCGCCGTAGACGAACAGCGGGTTGTACGCCTTGGCCGGCGCCTCGGCGACCGCCACCGCCGCCGCGTGCGCGAAGCGGTTGCTGGCCCCGATGACGAAGGTGTCGAACGTGTACTTCGGGTTCAGCCGGGTGGCCTCGGCCTCGGCGACACCGACGAGGTCCTCCGGGCGCGGGCGGCGCTGGGCGAGGGTGTCGAGCTCGGGCTGCGGCGGGCCGGGCAGGGCCGGCGCGGGGAGCGCCGGCTCGGCCAGGTGGAGCGGGCGCGTCTCGAGACCCGTGGTGAGCTCGCTGTCGTCGCGGTCCAGGGAGGAGTCGACCGTCACGGCGAGGCGGACGTCGATCCCCAGCTGGGAGGACAGCGCGCGCGTGACCTGGTCGCGGACCCGGGTCTCGACGACATCCTTGGTGAAGTCGTTCGGGACCTTGACCAGCGCGGTTCCGTCGAGCAGGCCCACGAAGCGGGCGAGGCTGAGAAAGGCGCGCTGCTGCGCGGGGACGCCGTCGGCATCGAGCGCGGTGAGGGTGTTCTGCCAGATCTGACCGTAGTTCAGATCCGCATCTGCCACTTGGTCACACCCCTGAGAAAAGTCGTCGTTGCCCCGCTCGGCGAGAGGCCATTGTGGGCTGTCCACACGCTTATCCACAACCTGTGGGTTATGCCAGACGGGGCGCCGACGGGGACGCTAACAACAGCGTGACGAGCCCGGCAACCTGATCGTCGAAATTCGTCACGCCCGAGCACAAGAATTCTCGACGACCCCCGCGTGTCATCCTGCTGGCGGATGTCCGCAACTGGTAGAGGGCGTGCGCGAGTGCTGGAACCGGCTGTGGTTTGACCCTGTGACCCGCGCTCGCGTACCGTAGACGCGGCCTTGTCGGCCGTTTTCGCATGCCCGTGACCCGCTCGCGGGCTTCCGATTGCGGCCGATGACGGCCCACCACCGCAAGCACTCGCGGACCACCCGGGTCCGTCCAGTTACGGAGATCATCGTGAGCAAGCGTACTTTCCAGCCCAACAACCGTCGCCGGGCCAAGACCCACGGCTTCCGCCTGCGCATGCGCACCCGTGCGGGCCGCGCCATCCTGGCTGCCCGTCGTCGCAAGGGCCGCTCCGAGCTCTCCGCCTGAGGTCCCGGGCGTGCTGCCCGCGCAGCACCGGCTGCGTCACAGCGCCGACTTCGCGGCAGCGGTCCGAGCAGCAGGAGGAGCACGATCGGGCTCCCGGCTCATCGTGGTTCACGCCAACCAGACCGACGCGCGTGCGGGCCACCCGCCGCGGGTCGGTTTTGTTGTCTCCAAGGCCGTCGGCTCAGCGGTGGTCCGCAACCGCACGAAGCGGCGGCTGCGCGCCCTCGCACATGAGCGCCTGGGTGTCCTGCCCGCAGGAACGGACGTCGTCATTCGCGCGAATCCCGCTGCGGCGCAGGCAGATTCGGCTGATCTCGGGCATGAGCTCGACAGGTTGCTGGCCCGAGTGATCGAGCGGTTGCCGTCTGCGAGGGCCTCGTGAAGACTGCGCAGAAGGTCGCGGCCTTCCCGCTGGTGGCGCTGATCGTCCTGTACCAGCGGTTCATCTCCCCGATGCGCCCGCCGACCTGCCGGTACTACCCCTCCTGCTCGCAGTACGCCCTCACCGCGATCCAGCGCTTCGGCCCGATACGCGGAACCTGGCTGGCCGCCCGTCGGTTGCTCAGGTGCCACCCGTGGTCACCAGGCGGGGTCGACCACGTGCCCCCCGCAGCGGCAGCCCCTGGCCGCCCCACCTGACGTCTCGCCGGCCACGCGGCACACCGCCCGATGGCCGGCACCACTGGTGAGCCGACCGCTCACCTTCACACAGAGGACAGCATGGACTTCTTCACTTCGCTGATCTACCCGTTCGAGTGGCTCGTCGCCTGGATTCTCTACGGCTGGCACACCCTCTTCGACACGATCGGCCTCGACCCCGCCTCCGGTGCGGCGTGGGTGCTCTCGATCGTCGGCCTCGTCGTGGTCATGCGAGCGGCGATGATCCCGCTGTTCGTCAAGCAGATCCACGCCTCCCGCCGGATGCAGCTCATCCAGCCGGAGATGCAGAAGATCCAGGCGAAGTACAAGGGCAAGACCGACCCGGACTCCCGCCAGGCCATGACGCAGGAGACCATGGACCTGTACAAGCGGACGGGGACCAACCCGTTCAGCTCGTGCCTGCCGATCCTGTTGCAGTCACCGTTCTTCTTCGGCCTCTTCCAGGTGCTGAACGGGCTCGAGGCCATCGCCACCGGCGCGAAGGACCCGATTGGCCCCATCACGCCCGAGGTCGCTGCCCAGGCCGAGCAGTCGACGCTCTTCGGGGCCCAGCTCTCGGACACCTTCCTGAGCGCGGACAGCACGGCGACGTACATCGTCACCGTCCTGCTCATCGTGCTGATGTCGGCGACCACGTTCACCACGCAGCGCCAGCTGATGATGAAGAACATGCCGGCCTCGGCGTTGGACAACCCCTTCGCCAAGCAGCAGAAGGTGCTGCTCTACCTGATGCCGATCTTCTTCGCGATCTCCGGCATCAACTTCCCGATCGGTGTCCTCATCTACTGGTCGGTGACCAACATCTGGTCGATGTGCCAGCAGTTCTACGTGATTCGCCGCATGCCCGCCCCGGGGTCGCCGGCCGAGAAGGCCATGCAGGAGCGCCGGCGCAAGCGGGGCAAGCCGGTGGAGGACTTCACCGTCAAGGGCCTCGACGCCACCCCCGCGGACGACGCGCCGGACGCGAAGACGGGCGGGCAGCGCCAGCAGCCCAAGAGGAACAAGAAGAAGGCCAAGGGCGGCCCTGCCAAGCCGGGAGGCAAGCCTTCCCAGAAGCCCACCCCCGGCGACTCGCGGCCGCCGCAGCAGGCCAAGGATGCCAACAACTGACCTCACAGCCCGCTGACCTGCGCAAACGCGCGAAGCGGGCGCAGCGGGTGGCCCTGTCGGGCCTCCCTGATTCTCGCAAGGAGAGCACATGACCGAGCACAACGGGAGCACCCCTGTCGCGGCCAGCGACCCGGCAGGCGCCAGCACTGGCGCCCTCGCGACCGAGGCCGGCGGCCCGGCCGACGCAGGTGGCGTCGCGCCGGCCGGGCAGGACCCGGTGGCGACCGAGACGGACCAGGCTGCCACGCGGGGCCGCGGCGGACGCGACCTCGAGCGTGAGGGGGAGGTCGCGGCGGACTTCCTCGAGGTCCTGCTCGACATCGCGGACCTCGACGGCGACATCGACGTCGATGTCGACGGCGACCGTGCGGCCGTGGCGATCGTCGACTCCGACGAGGGGCGCGTCCCGCGTCGTCTGGTGGGCCCCGACGGCAAGGTCCTCGATGCCCTCCAGGAGCTGACCCGGCTGGCAGTCCAGTCGGCGACCGGTGAGCGCAGCCGGCTGATGCTCGACGTCGCCGGCTACCGCGCCGAGCGCCGGGCCGCGCTGGTTCGCATCGCCGAGGAGGCGATCGCCGAGGTCAAGAGCTCTGGTGCGAAGAAGGCGCTGGAGCCCATGTCCGCCTTCGAGCGGAAGGTGGTTCACGACGCGGTGCTCGAGGCGGGTCTGACCTCCGAGTCCGACGGCGTCGAGCCCCACCGCTTCGTCGTGGTGCTGCCCGCCTGACGGCGGCTCGCCGCGTTTCACGTGAAACCGCGATGACCGAGAGTCACGAGACCACTCCAGCCGAGGGGCCGCCGGCAGCACTGCCGGCGGCCCCTCCGGCTGCAGCGGCAGTGTTCGGCGACCGTCTCGATGTCGCCACCGAGTTCGCCCGGATCCTGTCCGACACGGGGGTGAGTCACGGGCTCATCGGCCCTCGCGAGGTCGAGCGGCTGTGGGACCGGCACGTGCTCAACTGTGCCGTCGCGCAGGAAGCCTTCCCGGCCGGTGCGTCCATCATCGACGTCGGCTCAGGAGCCGGGCTCCCGGGGCTCGCCCTGGCGGTCGTGCGACCCGACCTGCACCTCCACCTCGTCGAGCCGATGCTGCGACGCACCACCTGGCTGGCGAGCACGGTTGCCGAGCTCGGGCTGGTGAACTGCGAGATCCACCGTGGTCGCGCCGAGGAGTTCCACGGCAGGCTGAGCGCGCCCTACGCCACCGCGCGGGCCGTCGCGCGCATCGACAAGCTGGCACGGTGGACCTTCCCGCTGCTGGAGCCTGGCGGGACCCTCGTGGCCCTCAAGGGGCAGCGAGCCGCCGAGGAGCTGGAGGAGGAGCGGGACCGCCTGACCCGAATGGGCATGGTGGACGCCGCGATCCGCACCTATGGAGCGAGTCTCCTCGAGGTTCCGACCGTGACCTTGGAGCTGCGCGTCGACACTGGTCAGCGCCACTCCCGTCCCGGCAGGAAGACACGGCGCCGCCCGTAGCCTCCCCGGTTTGGTGCCACCGCCCTCGTACGGTTGGATGGCGACCATGCGCGACGAGGTGACGGAGTGACACAGACGCGGGAACTCACGCGGGGGCTCGGTTGGCCCGCGCTGACGGGGGCCACCACCAGTCCGCTCGGCTGGCCGGCAGAGGACCGCGTTTCACGTGAAACCAGCACGGTGCGCGCCGGACTCGACCTGGACGGGAACCCTCTCGGGCCCATCGCAGCGCCGGAGGCCAAGGTGGCCCAGGCGGAGGTCGCGGCGAGCGGCCCTGCAGCCGAACCCAGCCATGCCGAACCCAGCCATGCCGAACCCAGGCACGCCGAACCCAGCCATGCGGTGACCCTGCCGGAGCCGTCACCCACCACCCCGCCGGCGGGTGCGCTGCCGAACCACCACGACGCCATTCCCGATGGTCACGTCTCCGACGGTCCCATTGCTGGGGGCGCCGCCTCTGATCGGGTCGCCACCGACGGAGTCGGCCCCGCGGGCTCTGCCCCCGACCGGACCGCTTCCCACGATGCTGCGTCGACTGTTTCGCCACCGGCTGACCCCGCCCCGTCACCGGCTTCGGCCACGGTTGGGCTCGAGACCCCGGGATCCGATGCGGCCCCTGCCCGTGTCGCGGTGATGTCGGAGGGGGTGTCCGACGCAGCCACGACGCAGGGTCTCGTCGGCAGCGCGGCGGCGGCCGAGGAAGCGTTGGCCGCCGTCGTTTCACGTGAAACGAGCGAGCGTGAGGTGCTGGCGGCCTCCCTCCCCGACGCGGGAGAGGACACGCCGCTGGCCCAGGCGGTGGCCGCGGACGCGCGCAAGCGCATCGCCCTCACCGGTCGCGTCTTCCCCAAGCCGGCGACCACCCGGGTGATGACCGTGGCCAACCAGAAGGGCGGCGTCGGCAAGACGACGACCACGGTGAACGTGGCGGCGGCGCTGGCTCAGGCCGGGCTCACGGTGCTGGTGATCGACATCGACCCGCAGGGCAACGCCTCGACCGCGCTGGGGATCGAGCACCACGCCGAGGTCCCCAGCATCTACGACGTGCTGGTCGACAGCGTGCCGATCGCCGACGTGATGCAGCGCTGCCCCGACATCGACCGCCTGTACTGTGCTCCAGCCACCATCGACCTGGCGGGCGCCGAGATCGAGCTCGTCTCCCTGGTTGCACGTGAAACCAGGCTGCACAAGGCCATTGCCGCCTACATCGCCAGCGCGGAGTCGGCTGGGCACCCGGTGCCGGACTACGTGCTCATCGACTGTCCGCCGAGCCTCGGCCTGCTCACCGTAAACGCGTTCGTGGCCGCCGAAGAGGTGTTCATCCCCATCCAGTGCGAGTACTACGCCCTCGAGGGCCTCTCGCAGCTGCTCAAGAACATCGAGCTCATCAAGAGCCACCTGAACCCGAGCCTCCATGTGTCGACCATCCTGCTCACGATGTACGACGGGCGAACCCGCCTGTCGGCGCAGGTGGCCGAGGAGGTGCGCGCGCACTTCCCGCAGCAGGTGCTCCGCACGACGGTGCCTCGCTCGGTCCGCATCTCGGAGGCGCCGAGCCACGGGCAGACCGTCATGACCTACGACCCGAACAGCAGCGGGGCCCTGTCCTACCTCGAGGCGGCCAGTGAGCTGGCCGACCGTGGCGCGGCAACCGAGTGACCGCGGGCGAGAACCCTTCCACCCTGACCACCACAGCAACAGAGACAGAGAGGCCACACCACATGAGCGAGAAGCGTCGCGCGCTCGGCAGAGGGCTCGGCGCCCTGATCCCCAACGCACCTGCGGGGACGGGAGCCGCCCGACCGGTCGACGTCTTCTTCAAGGACAACTCCGCGGCTGAGCAGGCCCGTTCGGGGTCGGCTGCCACGGGGACGGGTGTGCTCGACCGCGGTGCCGGAGCGGACACCAGTCAGGACACCAGTCAGGACACCAGTCGCGACACCGGCCTGGCCGCGGGTGGGGAGGCCCAGGACAACGGTCACGGGGCAGGCCACGCGGTGCGCGGGGCGACGGGCGACGCCCAGCACGGAAGCGGCGAGAACGGTGGCGCCGGCAACGGGGCCGGTGGCTCGGCAACGACGGGGGAGCAGGGGGGCTCCGGCCACACCGCAGGTGAACAAGGCGGGACCGCCCGGCCGGACGGTCGGCCTGCTGCCGCTGACGACTCCGTGACGCAGGAGGGTCTCGCCCCCGTCCCCGGCGCGTCGTACGCGGAGATCCCCGTCGGGGAGATCCGGCCCAACCCTCGCCAGCCGCGCAGCGTCTTCGACGAGGACGACATGGCCGAGCTGGTGCACAGCATCCGCGAGATCGGGGTGCTGCAGCCCATCGTCGTGCGTCCGGTCCCCGCGGACGGTGATGGTGAGGCGCGCTTCGAGCTCATCATGGGCGAGCGCCGCTGGCGCGCCACCCAGGAGGCCGGCCTCGAGGCGATCCCGGCCATCGTCAAGGAGACCGACGATGACGACCTGCTGCGCGACGCCCTGCTCGAGAACCTCCACCGCAGCCAGCTCAACGCCCTCGAGGAGGCGGCGGCCTACCAGCAGCTGCTCGAGGACTTCGGCTGCACGCACGACGAGCTGGCCGGCCGCATCGGACGGTCCAGGCCGCAGATCTCCAACACGCTGCGCCTGCTGAAGCTGCCGCCGTTGGTGGCGCGCCGTGTCGCCGCCGGGGTGCTCAGTGCTGGACACGCCCGCGCGCTGCTCGCTCTCGACGACGCCGCGGCGATGGAACGACTGGCCCAGCGCATCGTGGCCGAGGGGCTGTCGGTCCGCAGCGTCGAGGAGATCGTCGCGCTCGGCGGGGACCAGGAGCGGACCAAGCCGCGACGCCCACGGGCGGGCTCGCGCCACCCCCAGCTCGACGACCTCGCGGCCCGCCTGTCCGACCGCTTCGACACCCGGGTCAACATCGCGCTCGGCCAGCGCAAGGGCAAGCTGACGGTCGAGTTCGCCTCGGTCGAGGACCTGAACCGCATCGTCGACCTGCTCGGCGTGGACCCACGCAGCTGACCCCGCATATCACCGAAGGCATGCACAGATCGACGTTGGTCTGGTCAGGGCGGCACCGGAGGCGGCAGACCCGCTGCAGTGTGCCGACTGTGACGAGACCCCCATCTCATGAGTGAGATGGGGGTCTCGTGGTGGGCCGGCGTGGCGCCGTCGCGTCAAAGGCCGGTAACGGTGGCCGCCATTGGGGTCGGGCCGGCGTCAGGCGCGCGCGGACAGGTAGGCCCGCAGGTCGCCGAGCCGAAGCACGCCGGTCTGGTTGGTGTCGTCCTCACCGAGGTAGACACGCTGGAGGCTGACCAGAACCGCCTCGGCGAGGGTGTCGCGGAAGGCCGGGTCGGCGAGCAGTGCGGCGTCCTCCGGGTGTGAGAGGTAGCCGGCCTCGATGCGGACGGCCGGCATGGTCGTGCGCTGCAGGAGGCTCCAGGAGCGGCCGTGCGATCGGCAGTTGCGCAAAGGGGTCCGCGCGACGATCTCGCGCTGGAGCAGGTCAGCGAGGTGCTCGCCGACGGGAGACCAGGAGCTGGCCCGGTCGCGGCCGAAGAAGAAGGTGGCGACGCCGGCTGCGTCGACGTGGTCGTGGGAGTCGCAGTGCAGCGAGAGGACGACATCGGCCCCGGCCTGGTTGGCGATGCCGGCCCGCTCCTCCTCGCTGGGGCACGTGCTCTCGGTGCGGGTGTAGACGACGTCGACACCGATGGCGGTGAGTCGCCCCTCGATGCGGCGGGCGAGGTCGAGCACGACGGCCGCCTCGGTGAGCCCGTTGCTGGTGGCGCCCGGGTCGTCCCCGCCGTGCCCCGGGTCGAGGACCACGGTGCGCCCGCTCAGGCTGTGCCCTGCACGCCGCACGCGCTCGCGCTCACGGAGCAGGGTCGACGACCCGCCCGAGACGCTGCGCTGGAGGTCCGTGAACGCCCGCAGGGTGTCCGGGCCCACGGACCCGTCGCCCGGGAGGCCATAGGCGCGTTGGAAGGCTCGTACCGCGTGCTCGGTGGTCTCACCGAACCAGCCGTCGACTCGACCAGCGGCGAAGCCCAGGGTGTTCAGGCGCTCCTGGAGGCTGCGGACGTCCTCGCCGTGCTGGAGGTGCCCTGGTGTGTGCACGAGGATGCGGTCGCCGAGGGCCCACCGGGCTCCGTCGATGGCGGCGAAGGTCTCCGGGCCCACCACCCCGTCGGCGATGAGGCCGTGCTGCTGCTGGAAGGCCCGCACGGCGCGCTCGAGCGGCTCGTCGTAGAGGTCGGACCGGACCTCGGCGCCCTCGAGGCCCGCGCGGTCCGCGAGCTGACCCTCGGGCAGTGCGATCAGGCGTGCGCGCACGTCGGCGACGGCCACGCCCTCGCTGCCACGGCGCAGCAGTCCGGTGGTGCTGTGGGACACAGGCCCTCCTGAGCAGGGGATCCGCCCGTGCGGGGCGGTGCAGGGGTGGGGTCGAGCCTAGGCGAGGGGTGCCGGAGCGGCAAAGGTGCCCGCGTGGCGCGCCGAGGCACACCCGACGGGCTGACCCTCGCGCGTCACGCAGAGCCGGCCGCCCCCGAGGACGGGAGCGGCCGGCATGTGCACTGCGGGGTCGCGGCGAGGGGTGCTCAGCCGAGGTAGTCGGAGAGCTCGCGCACCAGCTTGGGCTTGGGCAGCGCGCCGACGAGGGTCTTGACCACCTCGCCCTTGACGTAGACGTTGAGCGTCGGGATGCCGGTGATGCCGTAGCGACCGGTGATCTCGGGGTTCTCGTCGGTGTTGAGCTTGACGACCTCGATCTTGCCCGCGTGCTCGTTCGCGAGCTCCTCCAGCACGGGCGCGACCGCGCGGCACGGACCGCACCACGGTGCCCAGAAGTCCACCAGGACGGGCTTGTCGTTCATGAGGACGTCACTGTCGAAGGTGGCGTCGGTGGTCTCCTTGGTGGCTCCCACGTCGGGGGCTCCTCTCGTCCGGTGGTTGGGGTCGTGCGGGTGTGCCGGGTGGTTCAGACGGTAGCCGTGGCCGGTGACACCACGGGGTCGGCGGAGTCCTCGGCGGCACCGCCGCGGGCCCGCTCGGCATCGTGGTCGAGGTCGGCCAGGAAGCGCTCGGCGTCCAGCGCCGCTGCGCAGCCCGAGCCGGCGGCGGTGATGGCCTGGCGGTACGTGTGGTCGACAAGGTCACCCGAGGC
The DNA here is from genome assembly GCF_036554925.1 of Pedococcus sp. Classification (NCBI taxonomy): domain Bacteria; kingdom Bacillati; phylum Actinomycetota; class Actinomycetes; order Micrococcales; family Intrasporangiaceae; genus Pedococcus; species Pedococcus sp. Next base: position 6,929 of record NZ_DATBMI010000184.1, on the reverse strand, counting down.
GAACACACCGGGAACGTTGGTGAGGGTGCTGCGGCCCTGCACCAGCACGTAGCCCTCGTCGTCGAGGTCGACGACGCCCTTGACCAGCTCGCTGCGCGGGTCGTGGCCGATGGCGACGAAGACGCCGGTGACCGCGAGCTCGCGGGTAGCCCCGGTGACGGTGTCGGTCAGCGTGACGCCGGTGACCTTGGCGTCGCCGTGGATCGCGGTGACCGTGCTGTTCCAGGCGAAGTGGATCTTGTCGTTCGCGAAGGCGCGCTCCGCCATGATCTTGGAGGCGCGCAGCTCGTCGCGGCGGTGCACGATCGTCACCGACCGGGCGAACTTGGTCAGGAAGGTGGCCTCCTCGACCGCGGAGTCCCCGCCGCCGACGACCACGATGTCCTGGTCGCGGAAGAAGAACCCGTCGCAGGTCGCGCACCAGCTCACGCCGTGGCCGGAGAGGCGCTTCTCGTCGGGCAGGCCGAGCTCGCGGTACGCCGAGCCCATCGAGAGGATGACGGCGTGGGCGGAGTAGGTGTTGCCCTCCGAGTCGGTGACGGTCTTGACCGGACCGGTGAGGTCGACGGCGGTGACGTCGTCGGTGACCAGCTCGGCGCCGAAGCGCTCGGCCTGGGCGCGCATCTGCTCCATGAGCTCGGGGCCCATGATGCCGTCCTTGAAGCCGGGGAAGTTCTCGACCTCGGTGGTGTTCATCAGGGCACCACCGGCGGTGACGGCACCCTCGAAGAGGAGCGGCTTGAGGTTGGCCCGGGCGGCGTAGACGGCCGCGGTGTACCCGGCGGGACCGGAACCGATGATGATGAGGTTCCGGACGGCGGACACGTCAGTGCTCACGGGATACAGCCCCTTGTGGTCTGGATGGGTCGACACCGCAACATACGGTGCCGTCTGCTCCAACCGATCGTAGGGCCTCTTTGTTCCTCGCCCGCACCGGCAGGCCGGGACACGCGGGCGCGGGGCGCCAGCACTGTCGGCGGGCACTCGCCGGGTGCCGAACGGTCAACCCACAGGCGTGGGACCGCTCAGCAGAGCGGGGGTGCCCGACGTGCAGTGCCGTTGCACCGCGTAGGCCGTGTGGCCGGTGTCCGTGGTGACCACCAGCACCGCCGCCGGGGCCCCGTCGAACGTGCCCAGGTCGGCGGTGACCTGCGAGAAGGTCTCATCGGTCAGGGCCGCGAGGCAGGAGAGCACACCCTGCTCCGTGGCGATCGGACCGAGCGAGGGCGACTCGGCGGCCCCCGGCGACATCGGGGCGCCGGGGCTGGCGAGCATGTCGGTCGCCTGCCCGGCGAAGGCCGCCGTCGAGTACGCCCGCTCGCTGTGGTGGACCGTCACCACGATGCGCCCGGAGCCGCGTGCGCCGTTCGAGGGGCTCGGCGCACCCTCGGCCGAGGTGTCACGCCCCGCGCCCGCGGACGAGTCGTTGCCGTTGCTCGAGAGCAGGCCCGCGACGTCGGCCGCGGGGGTGTTCGACAGCAGGGACGCGCCCCCGAGCCCGAGGACGACAGCGGCGGCGGCGGCGATGCCGACCGTGCGCCAGAGCGGCCGCCGCCGCGGCGCGAGGTGACGCACGTCCGCGCGGTGTTCCCGCTCGGCGGCGATGCTCGCGGTGATGCGGGCGACCAGGTCGTCCGGCATGGGGCCGGGGTCGGGGAGCGAGCCCAGCAGGGCACGGACGCCGGTGGGGTCGTCGTCGGGGAGGGGCGAGCCGGGCTGGTGCTCGCGTGGCGTCACCACGACAACAACCTCCTCGCGCGTCGGGAGCCGGCCCTGGGTGCTGGTCGGGGGGCTGCGCTCCGGCAGCAGGACTGACACTCGTACGACGTCACGAGGGCTCCGAAGGTTCCGCGACCCCGGCGACGGAGGGCCCGAGCATCACCGCGAGAGCCGTCCGACCGCGGGCGCACCGGGACTTCACGGTCCCCTCCGCCACCCCGAGCACGGCGGCTGCCTCCGCCACGGAGAGCCCGTGCATGTCGACCAGGACGAGGGCCAGACGCTGCCCCTCCGGGAGTCGGCCCAGGGCCTCGCGCACGTCGAGCCGGGTCTCGACCTGCCCGTGGGCGTCACGACCGTCGGCGAGCTCGCGCTCGGGGAGCGTCGTGGTGGGCCGGTCCCGCCGCAGCCGGTCCAGGCAGGCGTTGACCACGATCCGGTGCAGCCACGTGGTGACGGCCGCGTCGCCGCGGTACGAGTCGGCGCGGCGGAAGGCCGAGATGAACGCCTCCTGCACACAGTCGGCAGCCAGCTCGGGGTTCCGGGTCGTGCGCAGGGCCAGGGCCCACATGCGGTCGCGGTGGCGGCGGAAGATCTCCCCGAACGCGTCGGGGTCGCCGGCGCAGTGGCGGGCCATCAGGTCGCGGTCGCTGACCTCCCGCAGCGGCTGGTCCTCGGCCACGGCGCGCCCCTCCTCAGCGGAGGGCGACCTCGGCGAGCGTCGCCCGGAAGCGTCCGTCGCTGACCTGGGACACCTTGGTGAACCAGACGATGACGTACTGGCCCGAGGCGTCGGGCTTGGCGTTGGTGAGGGTGATCGGCCCCTTCTTGCCGGTCGACGAGCCGATCTCGGTCGCCCCGTCGACCTGCCGGTTCTCGGCGAGGAAGACCGTCACGTCGGCGACGTCCGGGAGCGCGATGGACACCTCACGGACCTTCGCGGGCTGGCCGAGGTCGAGCAGCACGCCCACGCCGGGCTTGAGGCCGCCGAGGTTGGCCGAGGCGTACCCCTCGGAGCTCCAGAAGGAGGACGTGTTGCCGTCGTAGACGCGGCCGGCCTCGCTGTTGCGCTCCTTGCCGTCGCCCTCCGGGTCGAAGCCTGTGGCGCGGAGGATGGCCAAGGACTCACCGGTGGTCTCGGCGCTGGACGAGGACGGCGTGGGCGTCGGCGTGACCGTGGTCGGGGCCCCGGTGACCGTGACCGTCGGGCGCGGGGTGGCGCCGGAGAGGTCGATCCCCTCACCCGCCCCGATCTGGGAGACGCCCCAGAAGCCGACCAGGGTGGCCAGCGCCAGGAACCCCGCCACGATGGCCATGACCAGCTTGGACTGGTCGCGGGTCGGCGAGTCCGCGGTCTCGGGCGGGAGCATCGGCAGCGGGGGCTCGGAGTCCTCGTACCCCTCGCGAAGGGCGTCGTCGAGGGAGACGCGGCCCTGCTGCGCCTCGGCCTCCGCCGCGGCACGAGCGGCCCGCTTCTCCGCCGCCTTGTCGGCGGCGGCCCGCGCGAAGCTGCCGACCCGGCCGGCGGCGACGCCCGCCGCGTGTCCGGCTGCGTGCCCGGCAGTGCCGAGGGCCGTACCCACGGCACCCGCCACGACGGCAGCGCCGCCGGCGGCTGGGGCACCGGGTCCCGGCGCGGCCTCCTGCTCGGCCGGCGTGGCTGCACCCGCCGTGTCGGCGGCGTCGGCAGCCCCGGCTCCGGCAGCCGTCGCGGGCGACAGGGTGCCGCCACCGGCCGCCGCGCCTGCGGCCGGGACCGGGGTCCGCTGGGTCGAGCCGGCAGCGGGGATCTGCACGGTCGCCTCGGTGCCCTGGGCAGCCCTGGCCGGCAGCGGGAGGGCGAGCGTCGGGTTGGTGACGCCCTCGGCCGGCAGGGGGCGAGAGGTGCCACCGAGGCCGCTGATCTGCGACGAGGACCACGGCGCGATCTGGGCGGCGAGGTCACCGGGCGTGAGCGGACCCTCGTCGTCGTTCAGCGTCAGTCGGCAGATGGCGTCGAGGTCGCCGGGCACGCCAGCTGCGATCTCCGAGGGGGCGGGGACGCCTCCCACCACGTGCGGTGAGGGCTCCAGTCCCAGCACGCGGTCCGGAAGCGGCCAACGGCTGGTCAACGCGGCATACGCGATGGCGACGACGCCGATGGCGTCCACCCGGGCGGCCTCCGCGGAGTCCAGGTCGTCCACGCCCGCCAGCGCCGCCGCGGTGGCGAGGCCGGAGAGCTTGACGGCACCGTCGCCGGTGCGCAGGACGTAGGACGGCGTGAGCCGGAGGTGGTGCAGCCCACGCCCGCGGGCCGCCTCGAGCCCGGTGGCCACCTCGCCCGCGATGCGGCGGGCCTCCTCGGAGGGCAGGCCTCCCTGCTCGAGCAGGTGCGTGACGGTGTGCGCCTCGTGCAGGGCCTCCTCGACGAAGAAGGCGATGTCGTCCGAGCGGCCGACGTCGAGGATGCGCACCAGCCGGTCGTGGTCGACGCCGGCGGCCCGGCGAGCGGCGTCGAGGGCTGCGTCGGCGTTGGGGTCGTCGGCGGCGAAGCAGACGATGACGACCTCACGCTCGAGCGTCGTGTCGTGTGCCGACCACCGCTCGGCGCGGGGCTGCTGCGCGAGCCGGCGCCGCACGGCATACCGTCCGCCGAGCACGGTCGAGGGCCCTACGCCATGCACGCGTGCCTCCTCACTGCGGTCCGTACGGCTGAGTGCGCGATCATCCTAGGCCGTGCCGCCGGGGCCGGGACCACGGCGCGCGCGGACCCGGCGCAGCAGGGGGTCGAGCAGCTGCCCGACCTCGGGTACCCGCAGCACGTGGGCGAGGGGGAGGAAGACCGCGAAGAGGACGCCGAGGCCCACCACCAGCTCCACGAACGCGCCCCACCAGGTGAGGTGGCCGGTGTCCAGCGTCGGCAGGGCGCGCTCGAGGACGGTGACGACACCGAGGGTCACGGCGCCGGCGACGAGGGCCGCCACCGCGAGTCGCACGTACATCCGCACCGTCGACCGCAGCCGCAGAGGCCCGAGCCAGCGCCGCAGCAGGACGAATCCGACCACCGCAGCCGTGAGGTTGGACACGGTCTGCCCGAGCCCGACGACGATTCCGGTGGTCTGCGGGTCGACGAGCGCCGCGAGGAGGTTCACCACGGTGGCCACCGCGGTGACCACGAGCTGGAGGTAGAACGGGGTCCTGGCGTTCTCGAAGGCGTAGTAGACCCGCTGCACGAGGTAGAGCCAGCCGAACGGCACGGCCCCGAGCATCATCGCGACCATCACGCCGGCGATCGCCTCGGTCTGCTCGGGCGAGTTGCCGGGGAACGCGACCCTGACGGCGGCGTTCCCGAGGATGACCGCCGCCACGGTGCCCGGCACGAGGATGACGGCCGGCATCCTCAGGCCGCGGCCGAGGTCCTCGACGACGTCGGCGCGCCGCCCGGTGTGGGCGGCCTCGGACATGCGGGTGAACAGCGCGGTCACCAGCGTCACCGTGACCAGTGAGTGGGGCAGCATGAAGAGCAGGAAGGCGATCCCGTAGGCGGCCTTGCCGGCACCGACGACGCCCTGTTCAGCCATCAGGTCCCCGGCGCGGGTCAGCACCTTCGCGGTGACGATGAAGCCGAGCTGGCTGACTCCGATGGCCGCGAAGGTCCACAGCGCGACGCGAGAGGCGGATCCCAGACCCACGCCCCGCAGGCCCCACGCCGGTCGGTAGCGGAACCCGATGCGGCGCAGCGGGATGAGCAGGACGAGGGCCTGCAGGGCGACGCCGACGGTCGGCGTGCCGGCGAGCAGCGCGATCATCCCGGGGGTCCACTCCTGCACCGGGACCTCCGTGCCGTAGAGGGCACGGAAGAGGAGGTAGCCGCCGATGGCGACGACGTTGGCAAGGGCTGGCGCCCACATGTATGCCGCGAAGCGGCCGTGGGCGTTGAGGACCTGGCCGAGCAGGGTGTACAGCCCGAAGAAGAGGATCTGGGGCAGGGTGATGACCGCGAAGGCGGTGGCGAGGTCGAGCGCCTCGGCATCCCACCGAAGCGAGTACAGGCGGACCAGCCAGGGGGCCAGCGCGGTGACGACGACCGTCGCCCCGGTGATCAGGGCGAAGGAGACGGTGAGCAGGCGGTTGACGAACTCCTCACCGCCGTCCTCCATGGTGCGCGCCTTGGTGATCTGGGGGACGAGCACCGCGTTGAGGACCCCGCCGGCCAGCAGGAGGTAGAACTGCGTCGGCAGCGTGTTCGCGGTGTCGAAGATGTCGGCGACCAGGCCGATCCCGAGGACGGCGGCCAGCGTGGAGGCGCGCACGAAGCCGAGCAGTCGCGAGACCACCGTCCCGGCGGCCATGACCGCGCTCGTCCGGGCCAGGCTGGTCTCGCTCATCGGGCTCCCTGTGCGGTGGTCGTGGGTTCGGCGGCGTTCACCGGTGCGGGCCGGCGGCGGATGGACCGCCAGATGCCGAGCAGCAGGATGACCCCGGCGACGCCGCCGAGGGTCCAGTACACCCAGTCGCCGGTCGGGGTGACGCGGACGACCACGTCGGCGCCCTGTCCGATGACCGTGCCGTCCTGGGTGGTCAGCGTCGTGCGGATGGGGACCAGCCCGGCGGCGAGGGTGGTCACCCCGACGACGGCGGTGGCCCGGCTCTTGGGCCCGATGCGCAGGAGATCGGGCTGGCTGTCGATGCGGAGGCGGGGGTTCGCCGGCTCGAGCGTCAGCTTGACGTTCTCGACCGCGACGTCGAGGTCGTTGGTCACGGTGATCTGCAGCCGTCCGGTCTCGGCCAGGAAGTTGATGTTGCTCCGCGACACCCTGATGCTCGACGTCGTCTCGCGGGTGGCGGCCTGGATCCCCGCGCTGAGCCGGGCCCAGCCGGCCGGGGCTGCTCGCCACCGGCTCGAGGCCAGCTGCTCGGCGGCACGCCCCCAGGTGCGGGCGAATGCGTCGCCGTCGTCGCGGATGAGGGCGACCCCCCGGACCGTGTCCAGGCTCTGCTCCAGCGACTCGACCCGCCGCTGCGTGAGGAGCGGGCGGCTCTCGGAGTAGGGGTCGGCGGGCGGTGGGCTGGTTGCCGGGGTGCCCGGCGACGACGTGCCCGGCGACGGGATCGGCGTGGGCCGGGTGCCGACCTCCTTCGGCATCGGCACCGCCTTCTTGGCGTCAGCCAGCAGCGTGTCGGTCGTCACCGGCTCGAGCCAGGGGATGGACGCGGCGGTTTCGAAGAAG
>NZ_DATBMI010000149.1:0-8707 GCF_036554925.1 Pedococcus sp. | reverse complement strand
GGCGATCGCCCTGGTCATGGGGGCCTTCTTCCGTCGGCAGGTCCTGGCCGCCGACGCCGGCACCGAGAAGATGCAGGAGATCGGCGCTGCAGTGGAGGAGGGGGCGCAGGCCTACCTCGCCCGGCAGTTCAAGACGCTCTCGGTCTTCGTCGTGCTGGTCTTCTTCCTCCTGCTCCTGCTGCCGGCGCCGGACTGGGGCGTCAAGCTCGGTCGCTCCGGCTTCTTCGTGCTCGGCGCCCTGTTCTCCGCGACCATCGGCTACCTCGGCATGAGCCTCGCCGTGAAGGCCAACGTCCGCGTCGCCTCGGCCGCCCGCCACGGCGACCGTGACGCGGGCATGCGGATCGCCTTCCGCACCGGCGGCGTCGTCGGCATGGCCACCGTGGGCCTCGGCCTCCTCGGCGCATCGATCGTCGTGCTCTGGTTCAAGGGCGAGGCCCCGAAGGTGCTGGAGGGCTTCGGCTTCGGAGCCGCCCTGCTCGCGATGTTCATGCGTGTCGGCGGCGGCATCTTCACCAAGGCCGCCGACGTCGGCGCCGACCTGGTCGGCAAGGTCGAGGCGGGCATCCCCGAGGACGACCCGCGCAACGCGGCGACCATCGCCGACAACGTGGGCGACAACGTCGGCGACTGCGCCGGCATGGCCGCCGACCTGTTCGAGTCGTATGCCGTGACGCTGGTGGCCGCGCTCATCCTCGGCTCGGTCGCCTTCGGCGAGTACGGCCTGGTCTTCCCGCTCATCGTCCCGGCCATCGGGGCGGTCACCGCGCTGATCGGCGTCTTCATCACGCGCGTCCGGCCCGGCGAGAACGCCCTCAAGGCCATCAACCGCGGTTTCTACATCGCGGCCACCATCTCCGGCGTGCTGTCCGCCATCGCCGCCTACATCTACCTGCCCGCCACCTTCGCGGAGCTCGAGACCGGCAGCGACGAGATCTCCGGCCTCGACGGTGACCCCCGCATGATCGCCGTCCTGGCGGTCATCGTCGGCATCGTCCTCGCCGGCATCATCCTGTGGCTCACCGGCCACTTCACCGGCACCGACAAGCGTCCGACGAGGGACGTCGCCCGCACGTCCCTGACCGGCGCGGCGACCGTCGTGCTCTCCGGCATCGGTGTCGGCCTGGAGTCGGCGGTCTACACCGCGGCGATCATCGGTGGAGCGGTCTACCTCGCGTTCCTCCTCGGCGGCGGGTCGCTCTCGCTGTCGCTCTTCCTCATCGCCCTCGCGGGCTGTGGCCTGCTGACCACGGTCGGCGTGATCGTGGCCATGGACACCTTCGGCCCGGTCTCGGACAACGCCCAGGGCATCGCCGAGATGTCCGGTGACGTCGACGGCGAGGGGGCGCAGATCCTCACCGACCTCGACGCCGTCGGCAACACCACCAAGGCCATCACCAAGGGCATCGCGATCGCGACCGCGGTCCTCGCGGCGACGGCGCTGTTCGGGTCCTACAGCGACGCGTGGCAGAGCGAGCTGCGGCGGATCATCGAGGGCAACGAGCTCACCGAGGAGCCGAGCCGGTACGTCCAGTCGATGTTCGACCTCCAGGTCGTCACGCCGAGCGTGCTGGTGGGTCTGCTCCTCGGCTGCGCCGTGGTGTTCCTCTTCTCCGGCCTGGCCATCAACGCGGTCACCCGGGCCGCGGGCGCGATCGTCTTCGAGGTGCGCCGCCAGTTCCGCGAGATCCCGGGGATCATGGAGGGCACGGCCAAGCCGGAGTACGGCAAGGTCGTCGACATCTGCACCAAGGACTCGCTGCGCGAGCTCGCCACGCCCGGCCTGCTGGCCGCGCTCATGCCGGTGGCCGTCGGCTTCGGCCTGGGCATCGGTGCGCTGGCGGGCTTCCTCGCCGGCGCCATCGGCAGCGGCTGCCTCATGGCGGTCTTCCTGGCCAACTCGGGCGGGTCCTGGGACAACGCCAAGAAGATCGTCGAGGACGGCCACTACGGCGGCAAGGGCAGCGAGGCCCACGCGGCCACCGTCATCGGCGACACCGTCGGCGACCCCTTCAAGGACACCGCCGGCCCGGCCATCAACCCGCTCATCAAGGTGATGAACCTCGTCTCGGTGCTCATCGCCCCGGCCATCGTCACCCTGACCATCGGCAACGGTGCGAACACCCCGATCCGTTACGGCATCGCGGTCGCCGCACTGGTGATCGTCATCGGTGCGGTGGCGGTGTCCAAGACGCGTGACCTCGCGATCGGCGGGGACGCCGTCGAGGAGGCCCCGGCCGCGGAGGCCGCCCCCGACGACGACGCCAGCGCGGCCGCGCACGAGGTCGACCTGCGCAAGGGCGACGAGACCCGTGGCAGCGAGCTCGAGGAGGAGCGCGTCCAGCGCTGACCCCGCCTGCCCGCACCACGTCGACGGCCGGTGCCACCGCGAGGTGGCGCCGGCCGTCGACGTGTGCCGGGTGCGTGCGTGACCGGGCACGCACGGGCGGGAGACGTAGGGTCGCCTCAGTGTCAGGGTGACAGTGCCGCTTCGCGGTGGTTGGGTCCTGACATGGACATCGTGGTCAGGGCGGCGGTCGCGGAGGACCTGCCGGCCCTGCTGCCCCTGCTGCGGGGTTACGGCGAGTTCTACGGCGCCCGCCCGGACGACGGTGGCCTCCTGGCCATGGCGAGCGCCTTCCTCGCCGACCCGGACCGGGAGGGCCGGCAGCTGCTGGCCGAGGCCGGTCCGGGCGAGCTGCTCGGCTTCGCCACGGTGCTCTGGAGCTGGGACACCACGACCGGGGCTCGTCTGGCGGTGATGGAGGACCTGTTCGTGCAGGAGGGGACCCGCGGGCGAGGGGTCGGTCGCAGGCTCCTCGACGCCTGCCTGGCGCTGGCCCGCGAGCACGGCTGCGCGGCCCTGGTGTGGGAGACGGCGCCGGACAACGAGCGCGCCCAGCGCCTGTACGACGCGACCCCGGCCGAGCGCTCGACCTGGCTCGCCTACCGGCTGCCCGTCAGCTGAGCCGGGGATGGCGCCACGGCAGGTCCCCGCTGCCGCGCCGCCCACGCGGCATACGCTGTGCCTCATGCAGAGTGCACTCTTCGAGCAGACGAACCTCGAGGTCCAGGCCGACCAGCGCTTCGCGCTGCAGAACCCGCAGATGCTGCGGGTCCACCTCGGGGGCGACGTGCTCGCCACCAAGGGGGCGATGATCGCCTACCAGGGCCAGATCCGCTTCGACCACGAGAAGTCCGGGACCATGGGCAAGCTGCTCAAGAAGGTCGTCACCGGGGAGGACGTCTCGCTCATGCGCGTGTCCGGCGAGGGCGACGTCTTCTTCGCCGCCGAGGCGGGCTACGTCTTCCTCATCGAGCTCACCGGTGACGCCCTCTCGGTCAACTCCCGCAACCTGCTCGCCTTCGACTCCTCGGTCGACTGGGACATCAAGCGCGTCCAGGGCGCCGGGAAGCTGAGCGGCGGGCTGTTCAACACCACGCTCCAGGGCACCGGCACGGTGGCGGTCCACGCGGTGGGCCAGCCCGTGATCCTCGACTGCAGCCAGCAGCCGACCTACGTCGACGTGCAGGCGTGTGTGGGTTGGTCGGCCAACCTCGTCCCGCAGGTCATCTCGAGCATGAACGTGCGCTCGATGCTCCGCGGCGGCAGCGGCGAGGCTTTCCAGTACGCCTTCCACGGGCCCGGTTTCGTCGCCGTCCAGCCGAGCGAGTGGACCGACACCGCGGCGCAGTCCTCGGGCGGCGGCGGCGCGTTCAACCTCGGCGGGTTCCTCGACGGGTGAGCACCTCGACGACGCCTCCCCGGACGGACCCCGCCCTCGTCGCGCGCCTGCGGGCCGACCTGTCGGCGGCGGGGTACACCGTCGACGGCGTCGCCGCGCTGCTCGGCCCGCTGGCCCGCGCGGCCCTCGACCGCGAGCAGACCCTGCCGGCGCAGCGCGTGACCGCCGCCTCGGGGGAGCCCGTCGCGACCCTGGTGCGCCTGTTCACCCTCGGCGACGCGGTCGACGAGGAGGAGGCGGGTGCGGCCCTGCCGACCCTGGGGGTCACCGGGGCGCTAGACCTCGGGCTCGTCGTGCTGCAGGGGCCGGGCGTGGTCGCGACCTGCGACCTGCGCCCCTACGGTGACGACGCCCACGCGTGGTGGGTCGCCTCCGACCTCTCCGAGCTGGCCACGCGGCTGCCGCTGCGCGAGGACCACGTGCTCGGCGTCGGTGGCGCTTCGACGACCCTCGCGTCCTGGACGCCGCGCCCCCAGGTGGAGCGGGCCCTCGACCTCGGCACCGGCTGCGGGGTGCAGGCGCTGCACCTCGGCGCCCACGCCCGCCACATCACCGTCACCGACATCTCCGAGCGGGCGCTGGCGTACGCCCGCTTCAACGCCCTGCTCAACGAGGTCGAGTGGGAGGTGCGGTCCGGCTCGATGCTCGGCGCGGTGGCGGGGGAGCGCTTCGGGCTGATCGTCAGCAACCCGCCGTTCGTCATCACGCCTCGTGGGGCCGGCGTCCCGCTGTTCGAGTACCGCGACGGCGGTGCGGCCGGCGACGCGATCGTCGCCGACCTGGTCCGGTCGATCGGCGAGCACCTGGAGCCGGGCGGGATCGCGCAGTTCCTCGGCAACTGGGAGATCGTCGGCGACGCCGACTGGCGCGACCGGGTCCGCGGGTGGGTCGCCGGCACCGGGCTGGACGCCTGGGTGGTCCAGCGCGATGTGCAGGACCCCGCCCAGTACGCCGAGACCTGGGCACGCGACGGCGGTCACCACAGCGCGACAGCGGAGTTCGCCGCCATGTATGCCGCGTGGCTGGACGACTTCGCCTCGCGCGGCGTCACCTCGATCGGCTTCGGCGTCATCACCCTCCAGCGGCCGGCGACCGAGCGCGAGCCGTTCGTCGACCTCGAGGAGGCCACGGGTCCGGTCGCCGGGCCCATGGGGCCCGCCGTCCTCGCGGGCCTGCGCGCCCGGACGTGGCTGGCGGAGCACAGCGACGACGAGGTGCTCGGAGTCGCGTGGCGGTGTGCGCCGGACGTCACCGAGGAGCGACACAGCCTTCCTCCCGGCGCGTCCGACCCGAGCGTCATCCTGCTGCGCCAGGGCGGCGGGCTCCGTCGCGTCGTGCGCCTCGACACCGCGATGGCGGCGTTCGCGAGTGTGTGCGACGGGGACCTGACAGCCGGCCAGTCGCTCACTGCCATCGCCGCCCTCCTCGGCCAGGACGAGACCGCGCTGCGGGGCACCGCGCTGCCCCTGGTGCGCGACCTCGTGGCCGACGGCCTGCTGGTCCGCGGCCACTGAGCGACGTGGCGCCCGGCCGGTGCCCGGCCGGCGCCGGGCCGCTGCTCGGCCGCTGCCCGGCGGGTGCCCGACCGCTGCTCGGCCGCTCCCCGGACGGGTCGGCCCACGGCGTAATCCGGTCGAGGGGCCCCGCGCGCTCGCCTAGCCTGTGGGGGTGACGCTCGTCCACCTCGTCCGCGAGCACCTGCGGCCCTACCAGGCGCTCATCGCGGGACTCGTGCTCCTGCAGCTGGTGGGCACCATGGCCTCGCTCTACCTCCCGAGCCTCAACGGCCAGATCATCGACGAGGGCGTGGCCAAGGGGGACACCGGCTACATCCTGCGCACCGGCGCATGGATGCTGGCCGTCACCCTGGTGCAGGTCGGCGCGACGATCGCGGCGACCTACCTCGGGGCGCGGTCGGCGGCGGGGCTCGGGCGCGACGTGCGAGCCTCCGTGTTCGCCCGCGTCGGCTCCTTCTCCGCCCAGGAGGTCTCCCGGTTCGGGGCACCGACGCTGATCTCGCGCAACACCAACGACGTCACGCAGGTGCAGATGGTGGTGTTCATGGGGGCGTCCGTCATGGTCTCCGCGCCGATCATGATGGTCGGGGGTGTGGTCATGGCGGTGCGCGAGGACGCCGGCCTCGCCTGGCTGGTGGCCGTCGCCGTCCCGCTGCTGGCCCTGTGCGTGGCGCTGGTGACCCGGCGGATGGTCCCGCAGTTCCGCCTCATGCAGGAGTCGGTCGACTGGGTCAACCGGGTCCTGCGCGAGCAGATCACGGGCGTCCGCGTGGTGCGGGCATTCGTGCGAGAGCAGCACGAGCGAGACCGCTTCGCCGCCGCCAACACCCAGTACACCGGCACCGCGCTCGCCGTCGGCCGGCTCATGTCCCTCGCCTTTCCGCTCGTCATGCTGGTGTTCAACACCTCGACGGTCGCGGTGCTGTGGTTCGGTGGCCACAGGGTCGACAGCGGCCAGATGCAGATCGGCGAGCTCACGGCCTTCATGTCGTACCTGATGCAGATCCTGATGGCCGTCATGATGGCGACCTTCATGTCGATGATGATCCCGCGGGCCACGGTCTCGGCCGGCCGGATCACCGAGGTGCTCGAGACCGACTCCAGTGTGGTGGCTCCCCAGGAGCCCACGCCGATCCCCTCGGGGCCGGCTGCCGTCGAGCTGCGCGACGTCGAGTTCAGCTATCCCGGGGCGGACTCCCCTGTGCTGCATGGCGTCACGCTCACTGCCGTGCCGGGGCAGACCACGGCGATCATCGGCAGCACGGGCTCCGGCAAGTCCACCCTGCTCTCGCTCATCCCGCGCCTCTACGACGTGACCGTTGGGAGCGTGGCCATCGCCGGCGTGGACGTCCGCGACGCCGCCCTCGAGGACGTCTGGTCCCGCATCGGGCTGGTGCCGCAGAAGCCGTACCTGTTCACCGGGACCGTCGCGAGCAACTTGCGCTACGGGGACGCGGAGGCGAGCGACGAGGAGCTGTGGCAGGCGCTGCGCGTGGCGCAGGCCGAGGACTTCGTCCGGGCCATGGACGGCGGGCTGGAGGCGCCGATCGCCCAGGGCGGAACCACTGTCTCCGGCGGGCAGCGGCAGCGCCTGGCCATCGCCCGGGCGCTCGTGGCCAAGCCCTCGATCTTCCTCTTCGACGACTCGTTCTCCGCACTGGACCTCGCGACCGACGCCAGGCTCCGCCTGGCCCTGCGGCCGGTCACCCGGCACACGGCCGTCATCGTGGTGGCGCAGCGGGTCTCGACCATTGTCGACGCCGACCGCATCGTCGTCCTCGACGGCGGCCGGGTGGTCGGCACGGGTCGTCACGACGAGCTGCTGGAGACCTGCCCGACCTACGCCGAGATCGTCGAGTCCCAGCGCAGCGCGGAGGAGGCGGCATGACCGCCGAGGGCGTCAAGACGGCCGAGGAGAGGGCAGCCGAGGCCCGGCGCGGGCCCGGCGCGATCGCGTCGCGCCGGGGGCCGCACATGAGCGTCGGGATGCCGGCGGAGAAGTCGAAGGACTTCGGCCCGTCGGCGAAGCGCCTGCTCGGCCTGCTGCGTCCCGAGCGGGCCCCGCTCACAGGCGTCCTCGCGCTGGCGCTGGCCAGCGTGACCCTGACCGCGATCGGCCCCAAGATCCTGGGCCGGGCGACGGACCTGGTCTTCGCCGGTGTCATCGGCCGGCAGCTGCCCGAGGGACTCACCAAGTCCGAGGCCGTCGAGGGCCTGCGGGCCCGCGGGGACGACACGTTCGCCGACATGGTCGCGGCGATGGACGTCGTGCCCGGCCAGGGGGTCGACTTCGCGGCGGTCGGTCGCGTCCTGCTGCTGGTCCTGGCGATCTACGTCGTGGCGTCGGTGCTCGCGTGGGCGCAGGGCTGGATCCTCACCGGCGCCGTCAACCGGGTGGTCTACAACCTGCGCCGCGACGTCGAGGCCAAGCTGAGCCGGCTGCCGCTGCCCTACTTCGACGCCCAGCCGCGCGGCGAGCTGCTGAGCCGCGTCACCAACGACATCGACAACGTCGCCCAGAGCCTGCAGCAGACCCTCAGCCAGCTGCTCACCTCACTGCTCACCGTCGTGGCCATGGTGGCGATGATGGTGGTCATCTCGCCGCTGCTGGCGCTGATCGCGCTCGTCACGATCCCGGTGTCGATGGTCGTCACCGCCGTGATCGGCAAGCGCTCGCAGCGGCACTTCGTCCAGCAGTGGAAGAGCACCGGCGAGCTCAACGCGGTGGTCGAGGAGACCTTCAGCGGCCACGGGCTGGTCAAGGTCTTCGGGCGCCAGCACGAGAGCCAGGAGGCGTTCGCCGCCAAGAACGACGACCTGTATGCCGCCGGGTTCGGCGCGCAGTTCGTCAGCGGCATCATCATGCCGACGATGATGTTCATCGGGAACCTCAACTACGTCGCCATTGCCGTGGTCGGCGGGCTCCGGGTGGCCAGCGGCTCGATGAGCCTGGGTGACGTGCAGGCGTTCATCCAGTACTCGCGGCAGTTCACCCAGCCGCTGACCCAGGTCGCGTCGATGGCCAACCTGCTGCAGTCCGGGGTGGCGTCCGCGGAGCGCGTCTTCGAGCTCCTCGACGCCCCTGAGCAGCAGCCCGACACGCAGGAGCCCGCGGTGCTCGCGACCGCCCGCGGCCGGGTCGAGTTCGAGCACGTGACGTTCTCCTACTCCCCGGACACCCCGCTCATCGAGGACCTCGACCTCGTGGTCGAGCCCGGGCAGACGGTCGCCATCGTCGGGCCGACCGGCGCCGGCAAGACCACCCTGGTCAACCTCGTCATGCGGTTCTACGAGCTCGACTCGGGGCGGATCACCCTCGACGGCATCGACATCACGGACCTCACCCGGCAGGGGCTTCGCTCGCAGGTGGGCATGGTGCTGCAGGACACGTGGCTGTTCGGCGGCACCATCCGCGAGAACATCGCCTACGGGCGGCCGGGGGCG
>NZ_DATBMI010000119.1:0-20700 GCF_036554925.1 Pedococcus sp. | reverse complement strand
CAGGTAGTCGAACTCGGTGGCCACCGCTGCGCCGTGCATCGCGCCGGGCATCCCGCCGTGCCGGTCCGTGCCGCTCTGGCCGCCCGAGCGAGGTGACATCATCGCGCCCACCCGACGACGGCGGCGGACGTTCCACGGGATGTCGGGCGCCGCTGTCCTGCGTCGTCCGACCGCACCCGCTGACGGGCAGTGCGCGCGTCAGCGGGTGATCGTGAACAGGTCGACCAGCGTGCCGGACTGGTCGATGGCCCGGCCAATGAGGCGGTCGTGGTACGCGAGGAGGTCGACGTAGTGCAGGGTGGAGTCGCTCACCTCCGTGAAGTCCTCGGCGCCGGCATCGCGCAACCGCGCACCGCCACCGGAGACCACGTAGGTCACGCCCTGCTGCGGCGTGGAGCGCTGGTAGTCGTGGTCGTGCCCGGCCAGGACCAGGTGCACTCCTGCCCGTGCGAACAACGGCCCCCAGGCGTCCCGGACCTGGAGGTCCGAACCGTGGTAGCCGGCCGAGTAGGCGGGGTGGTGCATGGCGGCCACGGTCCAGACCCCCGCCGGCTGTGGCTCCGCAAGTGCGGTGCGCAGCCACCGGGTCTGCTGTGGGTCGTCCACGCGGTTGGAGTCGAGGACCAGGATCCGCACCGGCCCGATGCGCTGGCTGTACCAGGGACTCTGGCGGCCCAGTGCGGCGAGGATCTGCCGCTGCTCGCCGCTGCGGTAGTCATGGTTGCCGAGGACCGGAAGCAGCTGCGCTCCCTGGTCGAGGACCGGTTCGAACGGTGTGGTGACCCGGCTGTCGACCAGGCTCGCGTCGCCGTCCTCGTAGATGAGGTCCCCGAGCAGGATGAGGGCGTCGTAGGGAACCCCGCGGCCTTCCGCTGCCATGCGCCGGACCGTCGCGCGCTGCGACGCGTCGCCGGTACCCGTGTCTCCGGCGAGGGCGATGCGCGCCGCCGGCGGCTCGGTGATGCGGGGAACGGCATCTCCGGCGACCGGGGACGGGCGGTCCCGGGCAATGGCGGACCACACCAGGACGGGTGGGGAGAGCAGGACCCACACGATGAGCGGCACGACGGCGACAAGGCCCAGGAGGACCACTCGTTGACGGCGTGACATGGGCCACCTGCCCCCGGAACGGTTCGGACTCGTGATCCGGCGACCGCCTGCCCTGCTCGAGGCCCCACCAGTCGCGCTACGGGCAGCGTACGCCCGGTGCCGCGTGCGAAGCGCGGCGCCCAGCCAGGGATGGCTCGCCACCGGCGGCACCCCTTCCTCCACGGGGGGCCGTTTGCAGGGACCTCTCAGGTCCTCGGCCTAGGGTGCGCGGCATGAGAACCGCGCGAGAGGCTCGCTCTGCTGCTCTGGTGGTCAACACGGGTTCACGTCGAGGAGTGGCGCTGCATCAGCTGGCGGCGGACTCGCTGCGAAAGGCAGGGGTGCCGGTCGCCTCGGTGTATCCGGTGGTTTCGGGGGCACAGCTGGCCGGGACGCTTGATCGCGTGGTCGCGGACGGGCACGACCTCGTCGTCGTGGGTGGCGGTGACGGGACGGTGAGCTGCGCCGCAGGTCGGGTCGCCGGGACCGACGCCACGCTTGGCGTCCTGCCGCTGGGCACCGCCAACGACCTCGCCCGCACGCTGGAGATTCCGAGCGACGTGGCGGCAGCTTGCGCTGCTGTCGCAGAGGGGAAGGTGGTCGACATCGACCTCGGTCGGGCGAACGGCCAGCCGTTTCTCAACGTCGCCTCCGTCGGACTCTCCGTGGGCGTGACCGAAGCGCTCAGCCCGCGCCTGAAGCGGCATCTCGGGCCCCTGGCGTACGGCATCGCCACGCTGCGGGCCTACCGTCGGCACGAGCCGTTCCGTGCCCGGCTCGACTTCCCGGAGGGGGACCACGAGCCGGTGGAGCTCGACGACCTGCTCCAGGTGGGCATCGGCAACGGCAGGCACTATGGCGGGGGCAACGCGGTCTCGCCCACGGCAGGGATCGACGACCACCTTCTCGACATCTACGCCATCGTGCGGGGGCGGCTTCGCGAGCACGTGAGCATCGCGCGGCTCCTCAAGGACGGGAGCTTCATCGAGCACGACCGCGTGCACCACCTGACCAGCAGACGGGTCCGGCTCGTCACCGAGCCGCAGCTGTCGGTGAACCTCGACGGCGAGATCGCGACCACGACACCGGCCGACTTCGCGATCGAGCGCAACGCCGTGCACGTCGTCGTTCCGCGCAGCAGCCGCAGCGCCTCCCTCGACGGGCGGCGCGCACAGCACGAGGGGCCGTCCGCCTGAGAGCAGCCTCTGGCAGCACCGGCGCCGCCGGCGGTCAGGGGAACATCTTCCACTCCGTCGACTACCACCTGCGCACGGTGTTCCAGAAGCTCGGGGTGCGCTCCCGCACCCGACTGCACCAGGTGCTGCCGGCCGACGTGGCCGACGACGACGCGCTCGGACCGGTCGAGCCGCGCCGGTCCTAGGGAGCCGCACCTGCACTAGGGGCAGGTGCTGGTGGGCAGCCTTCCGGCGAGGCGGTCCTTCGTCCAGGCCACGAGGTCGCTGACGGCGGGGGAGTCGGGCTCCACGAGCGGCACGTGGTCGCGGCCGACATACGTGCGGTAGTCCACCTGCTGGCCGGCGGCGCAGCGCGCCTGCACGTAGGCGTCCTGGGCCGAGGGCACGACGAGTTGGTCGGCGCCGCCCTGGCCGAGGAGCAGGGGAGCCGTGATGCGCCCGTTGGGCACGTTCTCCTGCAGCCGGGCAGCCAACGTGCCGCGGCTCGGGTCACCGTTCCAGATGGTCTTGTCGAGCGACGTGATGGTGAGAATCGAGAGAAGGGTGCTCTTCTCGGCGAGGCACCGCGCCGCCATCTCCCGCACGATCGGCTGGGCGCCCGGTCGCACGTACTCGCGGTAGGTGACGTCTGGGTAGGTCTTGGCGTAGGAGTCGATGACGTAGGAGGCGAACAGCTCACCGCCCGTGACGTTGCCGAGGTTGTCGATCAGCGCCGGAAGGTCGCTGGCGGGGGCCAGAGCGGCGACGCCCTCCACCTTCACGTCGGGCGAATAGGAGGAGGCCAGGATGCCGGTCCACAGGGCGGCGTGTCCGCCCTGGCTGTGCCCCCACACGACAGTGTCGTCGCCCAGGGTGACGTCGCCGAGCTGGCGCGCAGCGCGCACCGAGTCGAGTACCGAGCGGCCCTCGCCCTCCCCGATGAGGTACGGGTGCGGGCCGGCCGTGCCCAGACCGACGTAGTCCGTGCCGACGAAGGCCCACCCGTTGCGGAGCACCTGGTCGAGGTTGAAGAACGCGCCGGACTCGAACGGGTCGATGACGGAAGGGGCGCACCCCGGGACGACCCCGGTGGTGCCGTGTGCCCAGGCGATGATCGGGATGCCGGCGCGTGCCTTGGCGGTGGGCACGACGACCAGCGCGCTCGCCACGGCCGGCTGTCCCTCCTCCCGGGTGGTCGTGTAGAGGATGCGCCAGGCCGACGCACCGTCGGGGATCTCGCGGGTGTAGGGCTCGGCACGCAGCAGCTGGCCGGGCTGCGCCGGTACCGAGGCCGGCGGGGTGTAGAACGCGTCCGGCTGGGGGGCGCCGCGGCGAAGGGTGAACGAGACGAGCACCAGCAGGAGAGCCAGCACGAGGGCCAGCGCGTTGCCCGCCAGCCGGCCCCACCGGCGCCACCCGCCGGCCTGGCGGGGCCCGTCCTCGGTGCCGCGGGCGCGCCTGAGCGCCGTCCCGAGCAGCCGGAACCCGAGCACGATCAGCTGCACCCCGACGAGCACCCCGATGACGATGACGCTCACGTCGGGCCACGCCAGGGCGAGCAGCCCGAACGCGACGGAGGCCACCCCGCCGAGCACCTCGTTCCACCGCTCCACCCCATGAGCAGCGCGGGCCTGCGCCAGGTCGCCGACACCGGTCACGACCAGCGACAGACCCATCACGACGATGACCGCGCGCACCCCCAGCCCGGTGAATGCCAGCACCCCCACGGCGCCCAACGCGTACGCGGCAGCCCGCACGAACCGCCACCGCGACGGTGGCGCGCCGCCACCCGGGCCCTCGACCAGCTCGGCGACGGCGGCGACCAGCAGCCCCAACGCCACGGCCAGCAGCAGCAACGACAGCGACGCCATCGGCCGCAGCGACAGGTAGCCACCCAGCACCACGAGCAGGCCCCCGACGAGCGCCAGCCACGGCCACGGTCGGCGTCCTCGGGCTGGTGGCCGATCCAGCAGGGGTGAGGGGCGAGTCATGCAAGAAACGTAGGGTGGCGACCTTCCGGTCACAACCACGTCTTCGCGTAGTCCTGATGCGACCCTGCGGGCGGCAGGAGGGGATCGACAGCGCGCGTCTCGCGGGTGCTGACAGCCTCTTTGGCGCGCCGGGTCGCCAAGAGACGAGGCCTTTTGAGCGCGGGAGGCGGGAGGCTGGAGGCCCGGAACTGCGCCGAACCTGAGCCAACGCGAAACGGCGGCTGACACTGCGAGACGTCCGAAGACGCTTGCGCAGGTCAGCCGCCGTTTCAGGCGACAGTCAGCAGGTCAGAGACCCGTGCTTGTCAGATGTCGCTGAGCCGTTCGTTCGACATCTGCCTCGCTTCGCTCGACTAGATGTCGAAGTACATCTCGAACTCGTGCGGGTGCGGGCGGAAGCGGATCGGGTCGACCTCGTTCTTGCGCTTCCACTCGATCCAGGCCTCGATGAGGTCCTCGGTGAAGACGTCGCCCTGGAGCAGGAACTCGTGGTCGGCCTCGAGCGCGTCGAGGACGGCCGGGAGCGAGCCGGGCACCTGCTCGATCGCCGCGTGCTCCTCCGGCGGCAGCTCGTAGAGGTCCTTGTCCACCGGCTCCGGCGGCTCGATGCGGTTGCGGATGCCGTCCAGGCCCGCCATGAGCTGCGCGGCGAAGCACAGGTACGGGTTGGACGACGGGTCCGGCACGCGGAACTCGATGCGCTTGGCCTTGGGGGAGTTGCCGGTGATCGGGATGCGGACGCACGCCGAGCGGTTGCGTGCCGAGTAGACCAGGTTGACCGGCGCCTCGTAGCCCGGGACCAGGCGGTGGTAGCTGTTGATCGTCGGGTTGGTGAAGGCGAGCAGCGCGGGGGCGTGCTTGAGGAGTCCGCCGATGTACCAGCGCGCCACGTCGGAGAGGCCGCCGTAGCCGCGCTCGTCGTAGAACAGCGGCTCACCGTCCTTCCACAGCGACTGGTGCGTGTGCATGCCCGAGCCGTTGTCGCCGAAGATCGGCTTCGGCATGAAGGTCGCCGTCTTGCCGAAGTCCCACGCCGTGTTCTTGATGACGTACTTGAACTTCATGATGTCGTCGCCGGACTGCAGCAGCGTGTTGAAGCGGTAGTTGATCTCCTGCTGGCCCGCCGTGCCGACCTCGTGGTGCGAGCGCTCGACCTGCAGGCCGACCTTGGCGAGGTTGAGGCACATCTTGTCGCGGATGTCGGCGAAGTGGTCCACGGGCGGGACGGGGAAGTAGCCGCCCTTGAAGCGCGTCTTGTACCCGCGGTTGCCGCCCTCCTCCTCGCGGCCGGAGTTCCACGCGGCCTCGACGGAGTCGATGAAGTAGTAGCCGGCATTCGCCTTGGTCTCGAAGCGCACGTCGTCGAAGACGTAGAACTCCGCCTCGGCGCCGAAGTACGCGGTGTCCGCGATGCCCGTGGACTTCAGGTAGGCCTCGGCCTTGGCTGCGATGTTGCGGGGGTCGCGGCTGTACGCGTCACCGGTGAAGGGGTCCACGATGGAGAAGTTCATGACGAGCGTCTTCTCCTTGCGGAACGGGTCCACATAGGCCGTGCGCACGTCCGGGACGAGCTTCATGTCGGACTCGTGGATCGCCTGGAAGCCTCGGATGGACGAGCCGTCGAACATCTGGCCGTCGATGAAGAACTCTTTGGTCACGGTGTGCGCGGGCACGTTGAAGTGCTGCATCACGCCCGGCAGGTCGCAGAACCGGATATCGATGAACTGGATGTCCTCGTCCTTGATGAACGACAGGACCTCGTCCGCTGTGCTGAACATCTAGCCTCCTGTGATGGGGCGGGCAGGGCGCCGCCCGGTGCGTCGAGAAGTGACGATACTCAGACCCGGTTTCCCGGCCATGACCCGAATGTTTCGCAGGTGTTACGCATCCGAGGATGAGGTCCGGTCCTCGGACACTGCGTACCACTCCCCGGACAGCCGCGCAGCGCGGGCCACGCGGCATACGGGCGGTGGACGTCCCTGTCGTGCCGCGGTCTAGGGTTTCCCCGTGGTTGATCGCAAGGACATCGGCTCCTGGCTCGAGGGACCGGGGGCCCGCACGGACGGTGGCGGTGACTACCCGGGCCAACGGCTGGGTATGCCGCGCGAGGGCTCCGGTGCGATCGGACGGTTCGGGAGGCGCGTCCTGGGTGTCCTCGTCGACTGGACCCTGTGCACCCTGATCGCCTACGGGCTGTTCGGCGTCCCCCTGCCCTTCACCGAGCTGGCAGGCGCCCGCGGCTGGGTGGTGCTGCTGGTCTTCGCCGTCGAGAACCTCCTGCTGGTGGGCACGCTCGGCTTCACCATCGGCCACCGCGTCGTCGGCCTCCGGGTGCGGTCGATCTCCGGTGCGCCGGCCAAGCCCGTGCAGGTGGTCGTGCGGACGGCGCTGCTGTGCCTCTTCCTGCCCGCGACGTTCTGGGACCACGACGGTCGCGGGCTGCACGACAAGGCGGCGGGGACCGTCATCGTCCGGCTCTGACCCGTCAGCGGTGCTGCACGACCTCCTGGATGCGCCGTGCGGCGTCGGCAAGGATGTCGGCCACCTCGCGGCCCTGCTCTGCGGTGAGGCCGTGCTGCCGCCAGGCCCGGCGGGCCTCCTCGCGCAGCTCCGCGATCGCCGACTCCACCTCCTGCCGGACCCCGGGCGACGAGTTCTTCCACGTCTCGCCGGGGGCGCCCACGGGGGTGGCGGTGCTGCGGGCCTGGCGGGCTGCCTCGCGCAGCTCGGTGCGCAGGTCCCTGCTCTGGCTGCTGACCCGGGAGCGCACCTCTTCGGCGAGCTCGCGCACCGAGTGGTCGAGGTCGCTCTCGAGGGCCGCGACG
This sequence comes from Pedococcus sp., assembly GCF_036554925.1. Lineage (NCBI taxonomy): Bacteria > Bacillati > Actinomycetota > Actinomycetes > Micrococcales > Intrasporangiaceae > Pedococcus > Pedococcus sp. The sequence goes on along the minus strand of NZ_DATBMI010000119.1, from coordinate 13,620 downwards.
TCGTCGGCGCGGGCGCGGACCTCGGCACGACCCGCCTCGGTGATCCGGTAGACGGCCTTGCGGCCCTCGTCGGTGCGCTCGACCAGACCCTCCTCCTCGAGCTTGGCCAGGCGCGGGTAGACCGTGCCGGCGCTGGGGGAGTAGAGGCCGTTGAAGCGCTGCTCGAGGTCCTGGATCACCTCGTACCCGTGGCGCGGCCCCTCGTTGAGCAGCGCCAGCAGGTAGAGGCGCAGCTGGCCGTGGGCGAAGACGGGGCTCATCTCAGATCGCCCAGTGCTCAGCCGTGCCCGTGCTCGGGCTTCCCGCCGTGGAGCGCAGGACGACGATGCTGCCCGAGACCGCGTTGGCCTTCACCCGCAGCCCGCGGTCGCCCTCGGTGAGCTGGCCGCCCGAGGCGTACGGTCCCCGGCGCAGCTCGCGGCCGTCGACGACGACCTGGCCGCCCGCCGTGTTGGCGCGTACGTCGTAGCCGCGGTGCGGGGCGCGGACGGTGACGTCGCCGGTCACCGAGTTGGAGGACACCGAGGCCACGGCGTTGGTCAGGTCGAGCGCGACGTCGCCGGTGACGGTGTGCACGGTCGCCTCGGGCAGCTCGCTGCTCTGCGCGGTGACCGTGCCCGACACGGAGTTGGCGTGCAGCGGGCCGCGCAGCCGGCTGCACTCGACGATGCCGCTGACGGTGTTGACGCTCGTCCGGCCGATGAGGTCGTCCAGGGTCAGGGCCCCGGACACGGTGTTGGCCTTGACCTCGGCGTGCACCCCGGCCACGAGGGCGTCGGCGCTCACCGTGCTGACGTTCGCCGTGGCCGTCTCGGGGACGGAGACGCTGACGACGACCCGGTTGTGCTCCATGCCCTCGACGGCCTGGCGCACCCGGTCGAGGATGCCGACCTCGCTGTCCGGGCCGTGGGTGATCTTCAACAGCGAGCCGTCCCAGCTCACCACCACCGGCTGCCCCTCGACCTGCGAGACCTCGATCCGGGCGGTAGGGGAGTCGTCGTGGGTCACCACATCGATCCGGCCGCCCACGATGCCGACCTTGAGGGCCCGCACCTGCTCGCCGTCGCCTCCGATGTCGAGGACCCGCGGGCCCTCCACGCGCCACTTCTCCGGCATGACCTGCTCCCGTCTTCACTCTCGCGCTATATCGCGTCTGTGAGACACGCTATATCGCGTTAGCCACCATCGCAAGGGCCCGAAGACGACGTATGCCGGGTGCTGACCACCCGGCATACGAGGAAGAACGGCGGGGGAGCCCGCGTCAGCGGCCCCGCATGGCCTTGCGGTCGACCCGGGCACGCATCGGGTCCATGCCGGCCGGGACCGGCGGCCGGATGCCCCCGAGGGACTTCAGGCGCTTGTTCACCGTGGAGGCCTCCTCCTTGGTGAGGACGGGCTTCATCCGGGAGACCTTGCTCGACAGCTTGCGCACGGGCACCTGGCCCTCGCCGTCGCCGACGCTCAGCAGCGTGACGGGTACACCGGGGGCGACGCGGGCGACCTTCTTGCGCTCGGCCTCGAGCATCTTCGTGACGCGGGCCTGCGGGCCGTCACCCACCAGCACGATGCCGGGGCGGCCGACCGCCCGGAAGACGAATGCCGCGCCGACCATGTCCTCGGGTCGCGTGCCCCGCGCGCCCTCGAGGGCGACCGGCTGCTGGTCGAAGAACCAGCCGCGTCGCAGGGCGCCGAGGGCGGCACCCGCGCTGCCGGGCTGGCCCTCGATCGCGCGGTAGGCGGCGCGCTCGGCCCGGCGGCTCATGACGATCGTCGCGGCGAGCAGGGCCAGCGGCAGGCCGAGGATGAGGCCGTACCACCAGGCGTCGAACAGCACGCCGATCCCGATGGCCACCACGAGGGTGGCGACGAAGGCCAGCAGCATCCACCAGCCGATGAGCCGGTCGACCTGGCGCGCCGCGGTGAACACCTGGCGGACCTGCGCGATCCGTCCGGGCTTCTTGGGCGTGGTCGACTGCTGCTTTTCCTTGCGGGCCATAGGGGTCAGGATACGTGGCGTCAGCCGCGTGCGACCAACGAGGCCGCCTCCTGCCGGGCGGGGCCGTCCGCCTTGGCAGCGAGGTGCTGCAGGTGCTCGGGGATCGGGCGGCCCCAGTGGGCCATCGCCTGCGCGTAGAGACGGCCGGCGCGGTACGAAGAGCGCACCAGGGGGCCGGCCATCACGCCCTTGAAGCCGATCTCCTCGGCAAGCTCGCTCCAGTGCACGAACTCCTCGGGCTTGACCCACCGGTCGATCGGGTGGTGCAGCTTCGAGGGGCGAAGGTACTGCGTGATCGTCAGGATGTCGCACCCCGCCTCGTGCAGGTCGCGCATCGCCTGCTCGATCTCGTGGTCCTCCTCGCCCATGCCGAGGATGAGGTTGGACTTGGTGACCAGCTCGGCCTCGCGGGCCATGCCCAGCACCCGGAGCGACTTCTCGTAGGTGAACGCGGGGCGGATCTTCTTGAAGATGCGCGGCACCGTCTCGAGGTTGTGGGCGAACACCTCGGGGCGGGCGTCGAAGACCTGGCCGACGAGTTCCGGCTTGGCGCCGAAGTCGGGCGGGAGGATCTCGACGCCGGTGGTCGGGTTCTGCCGGTGGATCTCGCGGATCGTCTCGGCGTAGAGCCAGGCCGCGCCGTCGGGCTGGTCGTCGCGGGCGACACCCGTGACGGTCGCGTAGCGCAGGTCCATCTGGGCGATCGACTCGGCGACCCGGCGCGGCTCGTCGCGGTCGAGGGGGAGCGGCCGTCCGGTGGCGATGTCGCAGAAGTCGCACCGGCGGGTGCAGACGTCGCCGCCGATGAGGAAGGTCGCCTCGCGGTCCTCCCAGCACTCGAAGATGTTGGGGCAGCCCGCCTCCTGGCAGACCGTGTGCAGCCCCTCGCGCTTCACCATCGAGTGCAGCGCGGTGTACTCCGGCCCCATCTTGGCGGTGGTCCGGATCCACGACGGCTTGCGCTCGATCGGCGTCTCGGCGTTGCGTGCCTCGACGCGCAGCATGCGGCGGCCCTCGGGTGCGACGGTCACGCAGACTCCCTTGCCTTGCTCGAGTGCCTGCCGGCGGCAGGTATGCCGCGGGGCACGGTTCCGCCCGGAGGTCACCGGGCGTGCCTCAAGGGTACGCCTGCGCGGCGGTGTGGTGTTCCCCGGTGCCGGGGCCGGACGGGTTGCGGGCTCTGTGGCCGGGGGTGGAACAGCCGCCTACCCACGGGCGTTCTCCCGTGCATGGAGGACTCGCTGCGGTTGCAGTTCGGCATGGCGGAGGTGCACTTCGAGCAGAAGCGCTACCGCGAGGCTGCGGCGATCCTCGAGGTGGTCGTGAGCGAGGCGCCCAGCAACGCCTCGGCCAGGACGCTCCTCGCGCGGGCGTACTTCCACGCCGCGATGCTCCGGCGGGCTGAGGAGCAGGCCCGCGAGCTGATCGAGCGCTGGCCGGTGGACGCCTATGCCCACGTCATCCTGGCAAGGTCGCTGCAGCGCCAGAGCCGTCACGACGAGGCGGTTCCGTACCTGCGGCTCGCGGCCGCCCTGACCGGGGACGACGACCTGCTTCCGTAGGGCTCGCTCGCGGGCGGGGTCCGGGTGCCCTCTAGCAGGGGTCGGCGAGCGGGGCGGGCCGGGCGGGTGTGGACACGCCAGCGGACTGCCGGAAGACCGTGCGGGTGGTGACGTCGACGGCCGGCCCCACGAGCAGCGCCGTGAGCAGGGTGCCCGGCCCGACGGCCGCCCCCAGCGCCCAGCCGGTGAGCGCGCCGCCGACCTGGAGCACGGTGTAGCTCCACCGGAACGCCAGCGGGGGGTCGAAGGCCAGGGCCGCGGCCTCCGCGGGCCCGGCGCCGGTGCGCGTCGCCAGGTAGCCGGCGACCCCCAGCGTCAGCAGCGCGAAGGCGGCACCGAGCTCGACGAAGCGCAGTCCCAGACTCGAGGGAGAGGGCAGGACGGGCAGCAACAGGCCGACCACCACACCGACGACGACGGGCTGGACCAGCGTGCCCAGGCCGGGGCGGGTGCCGCGGCCCCACGCCAGCGCGATCAGCGCGACGGCAACGGCCACGTTGACGACGGCGAAGGGCAGGCCGGTCGCCAGGGTCAGCCCGGAGACGAGCGAGGAGTAGCCGTCGGAGCCGAGTGCCGCGTCGAGCAGCAGGGCCACCCCGACGCCGAGGACACCGCAGGCGAGCACCAGCTGGAGGACACGGTTGCGCATGCGGTGTTCAACCCGGCGAGGACCGGCCGTCTTCCCCGGCCGCTGCGCATCCCGGCCCGCTACGGCCCGGCGCGGTCCCCGGGAGGCAGGCTCAGGAGAGGTCGAGGAGGTCCGCGAGGTGCTTCTCGGCGTAGGGCAGGACGTCCTGCACCGTCACGGTTCGCCCCGCCTCGCGGCTGATCGAACCGACCCCGGCGTCGGCGATGCCGCAGGCGACGATGTTGTCCGCCCAGGACAGGTCGGCGTCGCAGTTCAGGGCGAAGCCGTGCATCGTGACCTGCTTGCTGACCCGCACCCCGATGGCGCCGAGCTTGCGGTCGGGACCGCGCTCGTCGGCCAGAACCCACACGCCGCTGCGGTCCGCGACCCGGGTGGTCTCGACCCCGAACTCACGGCAGACACGGATCATGACCTCCTCGAGGCGGCGCACGTGGGAGACGACGTCGATCGGCGCGGGAAGACGGACGATCGGGTAGCCGACGAGCTGGCCCGGGCCGTGCCAGGTGATCTTGCCTCCGCGGTCGACGTCGATGACCGGGGTGCCGTCGAACGGTCGCTCGTGGGGCTCGGTGCGCTTCCCGGCCGTGAAGACGGCGGCATGCTCGAGCAGCAGGACGGTGTCGGGGACCTCGCCCTGCACGACGGCGGCGTGGACCTCGCGCTGGTGGTCCCAGGCGGTGAGGTAGTCCACGAAGTCCGGGGCGAAGCCGAGGTGCTCGAAGCGCATGGCGACAGGGTACGCCGGTGCGCGACCGGCCCATCCGCCACGCCCTCGGCGACGAACGGCCGGTGAAAGGGTCCGGACATGGCGCTGGCTAGGCTGAGGTGGTGGCGGGCGCCTGCCGGCCACTCGGGACGAAGCTGAGCTGGGGAGCCTGATGCGGTCGCGGTGGATGGTGCGCCTGGGCGCACTGCTGGTGGTGCTGGTGTGGTTCGCGATCGCGAGTGTGGGCGGGCCCCTCGTCGGTCGCCTCTCCGAGGTGCAGAAGAACGACAACGCCTCCTTCCTCCCGGCCCAGGCCGAGTCGACCGACGTCATGAACGAGGTCGCGCGGTTCACCGAGAACGAGTCGCTGCCCTTCATCGTCGTCATGGAGGCCGAGTCAGCCGTCACCCCAGCCCAGCAGCAGGCGGCGGCGCAGTTCGCGTCCCGGGTCCCGGACCTCCCGCTGGCTGGCCTGGGCGGCGCGCAGACCCTCGGCGACTACCTCACCGAGGCGCCGCAGGCCGCGATCCCCAGTGCCGACGGGAAGGCGCTGCTGCTCGTGGTCCCGGTCGACGCCGCGCGCTCGACCGAGACCGTCGAGGAGACGTCGCCGCTGTTCGAGGCGGCCGACGAGCTCCGCACGGCGGCTGGTGAGGTGCTCGAGCCCGCCGGTCTGGCGACCTACGTCACAGGCCCCGCGGGCGTCACCGCCGACTTCGTCACCGCGTTCGGCGGCATCGACGGCATCCTCCTCGCGGTCGCGCTCGGGGTCGTCTTCCTCATCCTGCTCGTCGTCTACCGCAGCCCGATCCTGCCGTTCGCGGTCCTCGTCACGGCCATCTTCGGGCTCGGCGCCGCGGCGCTCGCGGTCTTCCCGCTCGCCCGCGAGGGGGTGATCGGGCTGTCCGGGCAGTCGCAGGGCATCCTGTCGATCCTCGTCGTCGGCGCGGCCACCGACTACGCCCTGCTCCTCGTCTCCCGTTACAAGGAGGAGCTGCACGACCAGGAGAGCACCTGGCAGGCGATGAAGCGCGCTTGGCGCGGGTCCGTGGAGCCCATCGTCGCCAGCGCCGCGACCGTGATCCTCGGCCTGCTCTGCCTCCTGCTCTCCGACCTCGGCAGCACCTCCGGCCTGGGGCCGGTCGGCGCGATCGGGATCGCCGGTGCCCTCGTCTCGTCGCTCACGTTCCTGCCTGCGGTCCTCCTGCTGTTCGGCCGCGGCATCTTCTGGCCCTCGGTGCCCCGGCTCGACCACGTCCACGCCGAGGACAAGATCGGCACCCGCGGCCTCTGGGGCCGGGTCGCGTCCCTCGTCGGTGGGCACCCGCGCCGCACCTGGGTCCTGACCCTCGCCGCGCTTCTCGCCGCTGCCGCGTTCGTTCCGACGCTGAAGGCGGACGGCGTCACCCAGTCCGAGATCTTCCTCAACGAGGTGGAGTCCGTCACTGGCCAGGAGGTGCTGGCTCGCCACTTCCCCGCCGGCTCGGGAAGCCCCGTCCAGGTCATCGCGCCCGAGTCCAAGGCGCAGCAGGTGGTGGACGTGCTCTCCGGCGAGGAGGGCGTCAACAACCCGTATGCCGGGCTGGCGCCGGGCGCGCCGCCGAAGGTCGTCGACGGGAAGGTCGTGGTGCAGGCCACCCTCACCGCCCCGGCCGACAGCCCCGAGGCCGACGACGTGGTCCGCCGACTCCGCGCCGACCTCGACACGGTCGGGGAGGACGTCCTCGTGGGCGGCATGACCGCCATGAACCTCGACGTCCGCGACGCCAGCAACCGCGACCTGCGGGTGATCATCCCGGCGATCCTGGTCGTCATCTTCCTGGTGCTGGCCGTGCTGCTGCGCTCCCTGGTCGCGCCGGCGCTGCTCGTCGCGGCCAACGTCGTCTCGTTCGCGGCGACGATGGGCGTGGCCGCGCTGGTCTTCAACGAGATCTTCGACTTCCCGGGGTCCGACCCGTCGACGCCGCTGTACGGCTTCGTCTTCCTCGTGGCCCTGGGTATCGACTACTCGATCTTCCTGATGACCCGGGTACGCGAGGAGACGCTCGCGCGGGGCACGCGTCGCGGGGTCCTGGTCGGGCTCGCCGTCACCGGTGGGGTCATCACCAGTGCCGGTGTCGTCCTCGCGTCGACGTTCTCGGCCCTGGCGGTCCTGCCGATCCTCTTCCTCGTGCAGATCGCGTTCATCGTCGCCTTCGGCGTCCTGCTCGACACGCTCGTGGTGCGCTCCCTCCTCGTGCCCGCCCTGGTCTACGACATCGGGCCGCGGGTGTGGTGGCCCAGCCGGCTCTCCCGTGAGACCGCGACCACGGACCACCCGCCCCGGGGCTAGGGTCGCGGTCATGACACGCGTGGGACTGGCCGGGTACGGCATGGCAGGCAGGCAGATCCACGCACCGCTCCTCGCGGCGGCGGGGCTGGAGGTCGCGGCGGTGTCGACGTCGCACCCGGAGCGGCAGGCGGCCGTCCAGCAGGAGCTGCCCGATGCGGCGGTCGTCAGCGACCTTGACGGCCTGCTGCAGGTCGACGGGCTCGAGCTCGTGGTCCTGGCCACCCCCAGCGGCGACCATGCGGCCCACGCGATGGCGGCGATCGAGGCCGGCATCGCCGTGGTCGTCGACAAGCCCCTGGCAGTCAGCGCGGACGCGGCGCTCGAGGTCGTCGACGCGGCCGAGCAGGCAGGGGTGCCGCTGACGGTGTTCCAGAACCGGCGGTTCGACGCCGAGCACGCCACCCTCGCCGAGGTGCTGCGCTCGGACGCGATCGGCCAGGTCTACCGCGCCGAGCTTCGCTGGGAGCGCTGGCGGCCCGAGCCGAAGCAGCGCTGGCGCGAGCAGGCCGACCCGGGGGAGGGCGGCGGCATCCTGCTCGACCTGCACTCCCATCTCGTCGACGCCGCCGTCCAGCTCTTCGGCGAGATCGAGACGGTCTACGCAGAGGTCGCGGCACGGACCACGAACGCCGACGACGACGCGTTCCTGGCCTGCCGGCATACGTCGGGGGTGGTGTCGCACCTCGGTGCGACCTCGGTGGCCGGGGCTCCGGGCCCCCGCGTGCGGGTGCTCGGCAGCAAGGGAGCGTTCCTGCTCAACCAGTTCGAGGCCGAGGCCAACATCTTCTCCGACCTCCGTGACGACGACGGCCACGCCGGGTGGATCTACCGCGGCGAGGAGCGCGAGCCGGTCGTCCGCAGCCAGGCGAGCCAGGTGGACTTCTACCGCGCCGTTCGCGACGCCCTGCGCAGCGACAGCCCTGCGGCCAACATGCCGGTGGACCCCCGTGACGCGGTGCACACGCTCGCTGTCATCGACGCCGCACGCACCAGCGCCGAGGGGCGCCGGGTCGTCGACGTCATCACCCCGGGTGAGCGCATCGACTGACTCTCGCCCGAGGGGACGCGCGAAGGGCGCGGCGGGAGTCCCGCCGCGCCCTTCGCGACTCAGCCCTCCGTCCGACCGCCCTCGGTCGACGGGCCCCCTGCGACCCGTCGTCCGCCGGTCAGGACAGGTCGCGGGTCAGCCGCACGCCGCGGTGCTGAACCTGGCGCTGGAGTTGATGCAGTTGCGCGTCATCGCCTCGAACCCGGCCTGGTCCCAGGTGTTCCAGAAGTCGGCGTGCATCGACTGGCCGTCGGTGGTGCCGTGCTCGTGGTCGCTCGCGAGCTCGACGTCGTCGCCCTTGCCGGTGTACTGGAACATGACGGTCTCGCGCAGGGCCACCGTCTTGACGGGGAACCCTGGCGGGCAGGCGCCCTTGACGCGGTAGGCGAAGTGCTCGTTGTCGGTGGTGTCGCCGACCTCGTCGCGGCTGTGCGAGGGCTTCACCCCGTCCCAGCACGACGGGAAGTCGATGTGGGCGGTCAGCGTCGAGCCCGGCTTCCCGTCAGCCATCGAGCAGTCGGGGATGGACTGCTGCGGCTTGACGGCCTCGTTCTGGCCACAGGTCCAGTTGAACTTCTTGCCGATCAGTCGGGTGTCGGCCGGGAACGGCACACCCTCGCCGAAGTCCTTGAAGTCCCAGCTGCGGTAATACGCGATGAAGGACAGGGTCGGGATGACCTGGCCCGTGCTCTTGTTCTGCAGGACGGGAGTCCAGTACCCAGCCGTGTCGGCGGGGTTCTCACAGTTCGTTCCTCCGTTCACGAGGTCCTCGTAGTTCGCCGTGTTGGGGTTCGGCAGCGAGAGGAAGCTGTTGTTGCCGAAGAACTGGTGCAGGTGCGCCGAGCCGGCCGCCGGCTCATTGTGGTGCACGATGGGGTCCACATCGTCCGTGCCGGTGGTCTCCTTGCACTTGATCTTGGACTTGGCCTCCGCGGGCGGCGGTGACGAGACCGTCGACACGAACGCGAGAGCCAGGCCGCCCAGAAGCGCCGTGACCAGAGCCATCACACCGATCGTTCGTCGGCTTCCGCGATGGCGTCCAGGACGGCGCTGGGGGGATGGGGGCATGGTCGAGCTCCTTACGGGGGATGAGGTGCAACGGCCGCGGGGCCCGGCGCGCCAGCGGGGGCCTGACGACGCCGGGAGGGGGTCCCCGCGGCCTGCGCGAACGTACCGCCGGCAGGAGGTCACGGGGAAATAACGGCGGCGCGAGGGATGTCACGTTTGGTGCGGTTTGCGTACTGCTGCTGAATCGGGTGAAACATGTCATACGCCCTGACCTGCGTGTTTCCGCCGTGCGGTGTGATCCAGGTCACTTTTCGGTGGTGCGGGCCGCCCCGGTGGGTCGAGCGGTGCGCCCGACGCGAGCCCGGGGGGTGTGGACAACGCCGCGGCCGTTGCCCGGCTCCGCGGCAGAGTGGGGCACTCGCAGCACGACCCACGGGCCGCCCCGCATCGAGGGCTGCCACCGACCATCCCCAGCGTGGGGGGCGTGGGAGCCCTGGCGGAGTGCGGGGGCGGAGGACGTGCGGCGGAGGAAAGGAGACAGCCGTGGCGAGTCCAGCCGTCCCGGGGTACCACCTTCACGCCCGGCTCGGCGCGGGCGCGGCGGGCACCGTGTGGCGCGCCGAGCGCGTCGCGGACGGCCGGGTCGTGGCCATCAAGGTTCTCGGCCACGCCGCCTCGGCGCCCGACACGGACCAGGCGCTGCGCGAGTTCGCGGTGCTCCAGCGGGTGCGCGTCGAGGGCCTGGTGGGCTTTCACGAGGTCCTGGCTCTGGACGACGCGGTCGGCTCGCTCGCCCTCGTTCTCGACCACGTCGACGGGGGGTCGCTCGCCTCGGTCGTGGCGGCCAGGGGGCACCTCACCCCCGGTGAGGCCGTCACCGTGGCCTCGCCGATCGCACGCACCCTCTCGGGCCTGCACCAGGTGGGGGTGGTGCATGGCGACGTCACGCCGGGCAACGTCCTCCTCGAGCGCTCAGGGCGACCCGTGCTCGCCGACCTCGGCGTGGCCCGGCTGGTGGGGGAGGCGCCGGGTGAGCTCTTCGGCACCGAGGGCTTCACTGCTCCCGAGGTGGAGGCCGGGGCGCTTCCGACGTCCGCCTCCGATGTGTATGCCGTGGGTGCGCTGGTGTGGTGGTGCGTCACCGGTGAGGCACCGCCGCCGGTGCCGTTGAGGCGGCCGCTGGCCGAGCTCGTGCCATGGCTCGGCGCAGACTTCGTCACGGCCGTCGAGCGGTGTCTCGCCGGTCAGCCGCAGGCCCGCCCCAGCGCGGCCGAGGCGGCCCTGCAGCTCTTCGATGCCGCCTCCTGTGAGCCGCTGCGGTTGGTGCTCGGGCACGACGAGGTCGCCCTGATCACTCGACGTATCCGGTCGGGCGCGCCCCTCCCCGAGCCACGTGAGGTCTCGACGACCTGGGTCACCCGGGCCGTCGGTGGCGTGGCAGCCTCGGCCCGCTCGTCGAAACACCTGACCCGTCGCATCCTGCGGGACCGGGCGCTTCGTCCCGTGGCAGTCCTGGTCTCGGGCGTGCTCGCTTCGGCTGCGGTGCTGGGCGGCGTGGCGGTGGCCGGTGCGGCGATCCCGGGCCAGGCGCCGGATGGTGCCCCCCGGGCCGGTGGAGCGGGCGCGTCGAGCGGCACGTCGACGGCCGGGACGGCCCCGAGCGTGGCCGCGAAGGGTGGGACCCCATCCGCCGGCGACGCCTCGGTGGTCCGCCCTCGGGCCGAGGTGCGACGCGCACCCACGGCCCCGGCCACGGACCCGAGGGCCCTGATGCAGGAGCTCTCCGGGGTGCGAGCCGGCCTGATGAGCTCGGGCGACCCGAAGGCGCTCGATGACCTCGACGTTCCCGGCTCGATCGCCTGGGCGGCCGACGCAGCGTTGTTGGAAGAGGTCGCGGAGAGCGGCCGCCGGTTCCAGCAGGTCGCCTTCACGGTCCGGTCGGCTCGGGCGTTGACGGCTCGCGGTGGCCACGCGCAGGTCGAGGCTGTGGTCGACACCGCCGCCCACGAGGTCATCGGCCCGGATGGGCGGACGACGTCTCGTCCGCCCGAGGCCGGGCGACCCATGGTCTTCCACCTCCGCTGGGGTGACGGGCTGTGGCGCGTCGAACGGGTGTCGATGCCGACCACCTGAGCGCGGCCCAGCGTCGATGCTGCGCGGTTCCTGCTTACGGCTCCGAGGCTGCGCGGCTCCGGGGCTGGCTGCCCGCGACCTGGACGCGCGGCTCAGAGGCGGCGCGGCTCAGAGGCGGCGCGGCTCGAGGCGCTCCTCCACCGCGGCATCGCCGTCGCGCGTGACGACGTAGGCCGCCTTGCCGTCCTGCTCCGACACCGCCTCGACGAGGTGAGTGCCGTGGTAGACGAGCCCGACGCCGTCGTCGGTGCAGTGGGTGGTCGGCAGCGTGCCCTCCGCGACGAGGCGGTGCACCAGCGGGCGGCGGCGCTCCTCGGAGTCGTAGTGCACGCCATTGCCGTATGGGAGCAGCCCGAGGCCATTGGTGACGGCGCGCAGCTCTGGTCCGAACGAGTCTGTCGTCCCTCCCTCGAACCAGCAGATCGAGCCCGCGGAGACCCCGGCCAGCACGACACCCGCCTCCCACACCCGGCGGAACACCGGCCGCAGGTCGTGCACGTCCCAGACCGCCAGCAGGTTCGCGACCGAGCCGCCGTTGACCCACACGGCGTCCTGCTCGAGCAGGTGGCCCTCGATGTCGTCGAGGTTCGGCATGGGGAACAGGGTGAGGTTGGTCAGCTCCCACCCGGCATGGCGGGCCGCCTCGTGCATGTGGTCGGCCCAGTACCGCTGGTCGCCCGACGCTGTGCCCAGGTGGGTCACGCGCGGGCGCGGACGCGTCGTGCCCGACAGCTCGACGGCGTGGCGGACCAGGTCGTTGAACTCGAGCTGGATGCGCTCGCCCGCTCGGTAGCCGCCGGAGGTGGCCAGGATCGTGGGCTGGGGTGCAGGCATGACGTGCAGCCTAGGGGCCGATCGCTGCCCCGGTGTCGGGCAGGGGGCGACTCGCTAGCGGTGGTCGAGGAGCCAGGCGATGGCCTTCGGCAGGGTGTCGTCGTCGTGGACGAACCCGCTCGCGGTCAGGCGGCCCGGCATGACCCGCTGGCTGCCGAGGATGTCGTTGGCGAACTCCCCGAGGTAGAGCCGCACCCCCATGCCGGGGGCGGGGAGCAGCGCCGGGCGGTGCAGCTGCCGGGCCAGCTCGGCGGCGATGTCCTTCTGCCGGGCTGGAGCCGGGCCGACCAGGTTGATGGGCCCGTCGACGTCAGGGTGGTCCAGGAGGAAGGCGATCCCGCGCACGGTGTCCCGCAGCGTGATCCACGGCCAGTACTGCTCCCCGGAGCCGATCGGCCCCGCGAGCCCGAGCTGCGCCAGACGCAACAGGGGGCCCATCGCTCCTGCCCCGGGGGCGAGCACGATGCCGGTGCGGGGATGGGCCACGTGCAGGCCGGCCGCCCTTGCCGGCTCGGCTGCGGCCTCCCAGGCCCGGACGACCTCGGCGAGGAAGCCGTGGCCGCTCTCCGAGTCCTCGGTCAGGACCTCGTTGCCGCGGTCGCTGCCGTAGTAGCCGACGGCTGACTGGCTGACCATCCGGATGGGGTGGTCTGCCTCGGCCAGGGCCGCCGCGAGCGTGTGCGTCCCGTCCACCCGCGAGGCGAAGATCTCCTGCTTGCGGCTCGGGGTCCACCGCTTGTCCCCGACGTTGACGCCGGCGAGGTGCACCACGGCGTCGACACCGGCGAGGGCGCCGGGGTCGAGCACGCGGTGGGCGGGATCCCAGGAGATCTCGGCAGCAGTGCGCGCCGGCCGGCGGACGAGGTGAAGCACCTCGTCCCCGCGGTCGATCAGGAAGGCCGACAGCGCGCCGCCGATCAGGCCGGAGGCCCCGGTGATGGCGACGCGCTGCGGCATCCGTGTGACCGTCGTGATCCGCTCGGCTACAGGCCGAGCGAGGCCTCGAAGGCGCCCTCTTCGAGGCGGGCCTTCATGGTCGACAGGAACCGGGCGGCGTCCGCGCCGTCGACGATGCGGTGGTCGTAGGACAGGGCCAGGTAGACCATGGACCGGATCGCGATCGTCTCGCCACCGTCAGCGTCGGTCACCACGACGGGCCGCTTCACCACGGCGCCGGTGCCGAGGATGGCGACCTGCGGCTGGTTGATGATCGGCGTGTCGAAGAGGGCGCCGCGGCTGCCGGTGTTGGTCAGCGTGAAGGTGCCGCCACCGAGCTCGTCCGGGGTGATCTTGTTGTTGCGGGTGCGGTCGGCGAGGTCGGCGATCGCCCGGGCGAGGCCGGCGATGTTGAG